>NZ_JBMDWE010000007.1:0-129375 GCF_053579655.1 Gelidibacter sp.
AGCAATTATTAATAAGGAAAAGTAGATTGGTTTAATTACATTTAAAAATTTGAGAGAAATAAATTTAGGAATTATTATAAGGCTCAATGCAACTGAATAGACAATTAAAGTAGCGTAAGACCACCATTGATGCTCTTGTAGAACTTCAGGGTCACAAATTTTTCTAACTTCTATTGAATATGCCAATTCACCAGTGTAAATAGCAAGCCATCCACTAAACACTCCAATAATCAACATTACAAAAGTCATCTGTTTTACAAACAGATGATAGACTTTATTTTTAACAGCTAAACAAATGATAGCTGCAATAGAAGCCAAAAGCAATGTGACTATCGGTAAGTGTACAGAAAGTGGATGCCATACTTCTTCTCTCCAGAGTGAAGGAATTTCATAAGTCATTTAGTTAATCTAAAATTTTAACTGCTATAGGTACATTTTTATTACCTTTTTTCTCAACAGTTATTTCCACATTGCCATTTTCTTTTAAAGCATCAAAAGTTGAAGTTTGTCCATCATTTGTCATCACTTTGGTCTGATCCGTAAAATACAATTCAATGAGTTTATCATTCGCAGTTCTTACATAGATTTCTCTTTCATCGGCTTCTACTTTTTCTGCAACCCCTTGATAAGTTCCTGAATCTACAACATCAGTTTTTTTATTTTCACCACAAGAGTTTAGTTAGAATGCAAATCCTAATACTAGTCCTAAAATTAATTTTTTCATTTTTTTCGTTTTTAATGTTATTCAAATTTATAAAATACAATTTATCTTTTCGAGTTAAACTATTTTTAACTTGCTGGCAACAGCGATTATTTCAATGTTTTTTATGCTATTATCAATCAATTGTTATGAAGTGTTCTAATAATTGAAAAAAAAAAAACAAACAGATTACCAAAATGAAAATAACGATAACCCCGATCCAAACTATTTTACTTCGTTTAGAAATATTACTTTTTTCGGATTGATATTTTTTTCGTTTTTTGATCCGTCTGTTTCTACGCTTTTCTGACAGGATAGTTTCTATTTAATTAGAACCTTTTTTATTCTACAAGAAGTAAAATTTTATTTATTCAAAATATGCTTTTTAACTATGGTCCCTAAATCTTTTTCCGAGAACCAGATGTCCTCTGGATGAAGATGAAGGACTGGCGCTTGTTCGCATTTATTATTACAATCCATTTGTTCAACTTCTATTTTGTTTTTCAGTTTGTATTTTTTTATATAATAATCTAAAAGCTTTCCTTTTTTCTTTCGGCAGTTTATTCCGTTACACTGATAAATGACAGGTTTATTATTTTTAGAATCTTCCATAATGTTAATGTTTACCGTTAATAATTTTTATGAGTTGAAGGTTTAATTTTTTAAATAAGGTGTTTGCTGTTTGTTTTTTGGTCTTAAAAAACCCACTACCACAACCAGTGATACAATTGTAATAATACCCCCGTACAGAAAACTTTGATTTAGGAATGTTGTTCCCAAAAAACCTGCAAGCGGATAGGCGAATGCCCACCATAGGTGTGAAAATGCAAAATGTGACCCATAGACTTTACCTTGTTCTTCAATAGGAACAGTTTCGCCTATAAGTGTTTCAGAGGGAAT
The DNA here is from genome assembly GCF_053579655.1 of Gelidibacter sp. NCBI lineage: Bacteria > Pseudomonadati > Bacteroidota > Flavobacteriia > Flavobacteriales > Flavobacteriaceae > Gelidibacter > Gelidibacter sp. Next base: position 1,601 of record NZ_JBMDWE010000007.1, read on the forward strand.
TTCCGCAAGGCTTTGCCCAAGTCCTGCAACTATCCACACTAAAAATAGCATCGGAAAATTGAGATGATTAGCAAAGCTGATGGCGACTCCTAATATTAAAGCACCCATAATTAGCGAGATGCGTCTTGATTTGGTTTTATCCACCGCTCCTGACACAAACGCAGCAATAGTAGCACCAACGCCAAAGGCTGCCATTATAAGTTCATAATCTCTATCGATAAGTCGAAGGCCTCCTTTAACCAGAACTATAGTATTGACTAAAATCATTGCACCTGCAATAGCAGAAACGAATTCTATTAGTAATGCAAAGCGCACATATTGATTAGTAAATAATAAGCGAATGCCTTTTAAAACATCCTGCCAAGTGGTAGGTTAAACCGACGATTCGTCCTTTTTTGGAGTGACATCCATCAGACTTTTAGGAAGGCTCAATAATAAAAATCCCGCAATGACAAATGTAGCGGCATCTATAAAGAATATCTCCCTCGCACCTAACCATATTGCCAATATGCCTGCCAATCCTGGACCTAATACTCCCAATAATTGATAGGTCGCTGCCGATAATCCAATAGCTTGTCTATATAGTGATTTCTATACAATCTGCGGAAATATGGAATGGTAGGTTGGGCTAAAAAAAGCATTAAATACATTCATCAAAAAGACAAGGACGTAAATTTGCCACGCTTCGGTTACAAAGAGCAAGCATCCCACAATCCCCATTCTGATAAAATGAGTGGTATAAAGTATTTTCTTTCGGGACATTCTGTCTGCCAATACGCGAGCAAAAGGTGAAAAAATAATAAATGCCGTAACTCGTAAAGTAAGAGCTGTGGCCAATATAACCGCAGCCCTCTCTTCACCAAACTGATATGCCAAAAGCGCCAAACCGACCCACGTAAAGGCATCTCACAATAAACTTATGGTCTGTGCCAAATATAGTTTCGCAATTAATTTGTTGCGAAGGGCTTGGAACGGCTCTAATAGCTTTGACAGTTTCATCTTCTTTTAAGATATAAGATTTTCTTCATTTGAATCGTGATTCTTACGAATCACCAATTGATACACACAAGGAATAACCACCAAATTTAAAACCGTAGCCGAAAGTAATCCCCCCAAAATAACTACAGCCATTGGACTTTGGATTTCACTTCCGGGTTCGCCGCCTTTTAAAGCTAAAGGAATAAGCGCTAATCCTGTTGTAAAGGCTGTCATTAAGATAGGGTTTAACCTATCCAATGCTCCTTTTTTGATCAACTGAAATCCTTGCATACCTTCTTTTCTCAAATCTTCATAACGAGAAACCAATAAGATTCCGTTACGCGTGGCTATACCAAACAAACTAATAAAGCCGATCGTGGCTGCAATGCTGATGATACCCGAAGTAAAATACACAATCAAAATACCACCTATTAAAGCCAGAGGTAAATTGATGAGTACCACAAATGCTAATTTCACATTTTTAAACTCATAATAAAGCAAGAGAAATATGACGGCTATTGCAATAATAGCTGTTGTCAAAAGCAATTGTGATGCTTTCGATTCGCTTTCAAACTGACCACCATATTCTACACGGTAGCCTTCTGGCATATTCACATTGTTGGCAACAACTTCCTTTATTTCGTTTACCGCACTTCGTAAATCTCTGCCTTGAACATTGGCAGCCACTACAATTTTACGTTGAACATTTTCTCGATTAATGGTGTTAGGACTACTCACAGAAGCTACCGTTGCCAATTCGCCCAAAGTGGTTTGTGCGCCATTTGGTAAGCTTATTAAGGCATTACCAATGTTTTCAATATTATCCCTAAATGGTTTTTCATACCGAACCACCAAATCAAAATACTGCTGTCCTTCATAAATTTCACCTGCTTCTTCACCTGCAAAAGCAATATCTATTTGCTGCATTAGATTACCAACCGTCATTCCATACGCTGCTAAAATTTGACGCTTTGGTTGAATACGAATCTGTGGCACTTCAATTTGTTGGTCAACTGCTACGTCAGCCAGTCCATCGATTTCCTTGATGTTTTGCTCCACGCTTTTTCCAACTTCAAATAACCGTTGCAAATCTGAACCAAAAATCTTAATAGCGATATTGGCACGAGTACCTGAAAGCATATGGTCAATTCGGTGTGCAATGGGTTGTCCCAAGGTTATATTAACCCCTGGCGCAATACTCAATTTATTTCGGACTTCCTCAAAAAACTCTTCTTTGGTTTTGTCTTTTAAAACAAAAGGGACATCAATTTCCGAAGCATTGACACCTTGTGCGTGTTCGTCCAATTCAGCACGACCTTGTCTTCGGGTAACAACTTCCACTTCGGGCAGATCCAATAGTATAGTCTCTATTAAATTCCCTGTTTTATTGCTTTCCTCTAAGGACATCGCCGGCGGACCAACCACACTAATTACCAAAGAACCTTCATTAAATTCTGGAAGAAAACTTCTTCCCAATTGTGTCAAAACCAAAAGACTTATCATAAAGGCGATAATAGTTGTGCCGATAATCGTTTTTGGTATTTTAGTGGATCGCTCCAAGAGGTTACCATAATGTTTCTGTAACCAACGTTCCACACGTGTACCATCTGCCTGTTTGTTCAACAGCTTTTCGTTGTTCAATAAATAGGAACACAAAATAGGTGTTACCGTTACCGCAACAACTAAAGACGTTAAGACCGAAGTTACAAACGCTATCCCTAAAGGTTGAAGCAAACGTCCTTCCATTCCGCTTAAAAAGAACAATGGAATAAACGATACGATAATAATCAAGGTTGCAATAACGATAGAGCTCCGGATTTCTACCGAAGCATTCAGGACAACTGTTAATGTTGGTTCACGTTCTGCTTTTGGCTTTCGGATATTTTCACGTAAGCGTTTATACACGTTTTCCACATCGATAATCGCATCATCCACCAAGGCTCCGATGGCAATTGCCATACCTCCTAAACTCATTGTATTAATGGTATAACCCATCCATTTTAAAATGATTATGGACACCAATAATGAAATAGGTATCGCCAATAAGGAAATAACAGTGGTTCTCCAATTCATTAAAAAGATGAACAGAATAATCATTACAAAAAATGCACCTTCCAATAAGGTCTGATTCAAATTGCTGATGGAAGCATTAATAAAATCTGCCTGTCTAAAAATGTGATTTTTGATCTGAACGCCTTTTGGTAAGGTTTTTTCTAAATCGGCAATGGCTTCATCCAGTCGCTCTGTCAACTCTAAGGTGTTGACATCGGGTTGCTTTGCAATGGTCAAAATAACTGCCGGTTTGGCATTTAAAGAACCCTCGCCAATTTTATCGGCAGCACCAATTTGAACAGTTGCCACATCTTTTATCTTGATGGTTTGCCCGTTGACTTGCTTTAAAACTGCTTCTTGCAAATCTTCCAAGGCATGAGCTCTACCACTTCCCTTTATGATATATTGATTACCATATTGATTGATAATTCCGCCGGGCGCATTAACATTCGATTCTTTAACCTTTTCTACCAATTCAGAAAGACTTACATTGTAATGCTTCATCATTTCAGGGTTGGCAAATACTTGGTATTGTTTGAAATCGCCTCCAATGACCACCACATTTGCAATACCGCCAATCGCTTTTATACGTGGTCTGATTGTCCAATCGGAAAGGGTTCTTAACTCCATTGGTGATAAACTGTCGGACGTTACACCCAAGAGCATAATTTCGCCCATAATGGATGAAATAGGCGCCATTGTTGGTGCTCCTATTCCTTCAGGCAAGTTCTCACGAACCATTGGAATGCGTTCACTAACAATTTGTCGGGCCCGATAAATATCGGTTCCCCATTCAAATTCTATCCAAACAATGGAAATTCCAGCTGCCGATGATGAACGGATTCGTCTCACATTTGGCGCACCATTTAAGGCTGTTTCCAGTTGATAGGTTACTAATTTTTCTACTTCTTCAGATTCCATTCCGTGCGCTTCGGTAAGTATGGTTACCGTTGGTGCTGTAAGATCTGGGAATACGTCTACGTTCATTGTTCGGGCATAATAAATACCCAACACGCTCAACGCTACCGCTCCTAACAGAATGAGCAATCTATTGTGAAGTGAAATTGATAATATTTTATTTAACATTCCGCTTCGTTTTTAATGTTCGTGACCATGAGCAGGTGTTGAACCCGACATTGAAGCCATTTTTACTTGGTAAGCACCTGTAGTAACAACCACTTCGCCTACTTCTAAACCTTGAAGAATTTCTACATTTTCGCCATTGCGTTTTCCGATTTTTACAGGTCGTCTTTCAAAGCTTTCGCCTGAAAGCTGAACGATAACCGAATAACTTCCGTAGTCTTCCAATAAAGCATTTACAGGAATCATTGTGTTCTGTGTTGCATTACCCATCGCTATTTGCACTTGGGTCAGACTTCCTTCTGGCATATCCACATCTGCATTTACTTGTGCAAAAACTGAAATCAATGGTTTTTCAAATTCCACAACTTTTCCGATAGAAAGTATTGAGCCTTCGCCATCCGTTACATTTTTCCATTCTCCGTCTTTGGTTTGATACCAAATACCTTGTACATTTTCCAATGTTAGTCCATAACTTGGTGCTAATTGGGTTTTTAGTACTTTGGATTTTTGTGTGCCAATTGATACCAATGCCACTCCTTGTTCTACATAATCGCCATTTGTAACTGCAATAGATTGAACAAAGCCTTCAAAAGGTGCGACAATTTGTTTGCTACCGCCTGAAACTCCTGATGTCAAGGATTGATAGTTAGATTTCGCTATTGAAAAATTACTTTCTACTTTTTCAAAATCTGACTTCGGAATAATTTTAGAATTGTACAATTCCTTTTTACGCTCGTATTCAGATTTTGCTTGTTCAAAATTGGAACGTGCATTGGCTATTTCAGTACTCAAATTGTTAGATGCCAGACCTTGACTGTTTAAACTCATCAATAGCTGACCTTGTTTTACCGCTGTACCTTCCGTGAGATTATTTACTTTAAAATCAACCACACCATTAGATTTTGCCGCCAAAGACTTTATAGATCCTGATGACGGCATCCAAATTCCAGAGGTATTGATGACATCGAAAATCTTACCCGAAACTACAGGTGCCGTTTGAAAATCGATTTTCCAAGCCTGCTCTTTTGAAAATGAAACACTTTCATCTTCTTCGGCTGTACCTAATGCTTTTATTGCTTCATCAGTACTTGCGTAAACGGTAACGTCATCAATCGTAATCTTATCGGAATATTCAGGTGATTTCAATTCAAAAACAAGTTGGTATGTTCCCGCTTCTTTTGGTTGTATGGTTGGCGCAAATATCCCTGGTGATGATGGTGCATCAACCGTATTGCGCAATCCCTTGTCGCCTTTAACTAAACTCACTGTAACAGAACCTTCACGCACGGGTTGGTGTTTATTCAATACCGTAAAGTGGGCTGCAAACCTGCTTGAATTACCAACAATCAATGCAGGGAACTCTACAAATAACTCTGTTTTATCCGTCCAAATGGTATGGTCTAAACGTGGCATTTCTTCTCCAGCGTGCGTTCCATCAGGATTATGTGCATGTGCGTCTTCGGCCTTGTTGTTGCAAGACATTGCCAAAAAGGCGAGCACTATTAGTATATATTTCATTTGTTTCTATGTATTATTTTTATCAGTCAAATGTTGCATCCATATAATCATACGATTTTGCTATTCCCGTTTTAGTTGTGGATGGATCATTATGTATATTTTTTATTTTTTTAATGGTCGTGGTGTTCAGAGCCATCGTCGTGTTTGTGAGTTTCAGGATCATTTGTGTGATTACCGTCTGAATCGTGTTCGTGGCCGTGCTCCTCTGTCTTATTTCCCATAGAATCTTTTCCTACCTGAAACTCTTCTTGTTCAACGTTTTCCTGGTGCATATGACCGCCATCCGCATCATGTTCGTGACCGTGGTCGTCTGTTGCTTTAGTTTTTGTATCTCTACAAGAGCTTACCAATAGAGTTGATGCGATTACTATTGCGAATAATATTTTTGAAATTTTCATTTTTCTGTATTTTAAATGTTATAATTGATGTTTTAATAATTGTGCTTGAAGCAGTTGTAGTTCCTTTTCCATTTCCAGCTTTCTATCTTTTGCTGTTCGGTAAAACTGAAGCTCCAAATAATAATCCATAAATGAATACTCACCCAATTGATACGCCTTAAATAGTAATTGCTCACTATCTAAATTGCCCATTGTGATTTGATACTCATGAAATTTTTCGAGCATCAATTCGTATTGATTATAGGTTTCTTGAAATTGTGTGTAAAGCGAAGTAGTGACTACTTGGGTATTGGATTGCTGATACTCATAATTTGCCTCGGCAGCTTTTACTTTATTCTTGCTACTCCATAGCGGAATTGAAACACCACCGTAAATCCCTGAATAATTACTTCCACTAACACCCTGGTAATTATAGCCAAGTGCCAAATTGGGCAACACCTTATTTTTCTCCAATTTTATTTTTTGAAGCGAAGCGTCTTCATTAGCTTTCAATTCTTGCAATTGAGGATCTTTTGCCAATTTATCCTGCCAAAGATTTTCAAATGTTCCAATTTCAATAGGCAAAACTATTTCAGATGAAATGCCATCAATAGGATTTCCACCATTCAAAGTTTTGAGTTTGGACATTTGAATCTGGATATCACTTTCTATCTGTTTAACAACAAATTGCTCTTGTATCCAAGCAATTTTGGACTTATTCAAATCTAAAATGCCTACTTGTTCTTTTTCAAAAAGTTCTTGTATCTGGTCAAAAACTTGTTTGCTCTGGATTTTCCTTTCGGTTTCAATCGTTTTTTGTTTTTGTAAAAAAGCAATTTCTAAAACAATACCCTTTGCTTGCAATAAGACGTCTTGTCTTTTAGCCGAATAGGCTGACGATAACTGTTGCGATTTAGACTTGTTCCATTTGTTACGCGATGCATATACCGTGGGAAATTCAAAGGATTGAGAAATTTCATATTCGGTATAATCTCCAGTTATATTATCGCCAAAGGGCATATAATACCCAGATAACTGCGGGTCAGGCAAGTTGTTAATACTCTTGTTTTCGAGTTGCTGGCTTTCAATAAACGTTTGATAACCTTTTAACTCTGTATTGTTCTGTTCAATTTCGTTTAGCAGTTCCTCTACATTTTTAGTTTGTGAAAAACCAGTGACAAAGAACAGGCATCCGCAAATTGCGAATACGATGTGTTTATTCATTGTTTGAAATTTTAGGTTTAATCTTGCCTATCGGCAGACAGGCCTGAATTTTTAAGATGGAATACTATACCATAGTAATTGTATTCCTTAGCGATTAACCTAAAGATGGTGGGCCTCTTGAGTCGAGGGAAGAGAGATAAGAATTAAAATAATTATTGGGTGTATGATACCCCGTAATCTTTTCGTCTTCATCATCATAGTTTATAGAAATACTATAACGATTAAGAAAAATAGATGTTTTTACATCCTTTTTAACATTGATCTGTTTGACACTACTTTCGTGCGTTACTACTGTTTCATTAGACGATACAGAATGTTCGTGCACCTCCAAAAACAATCCTAAAAATCCTTCTTGAGAATTTTCGTTTTCTGAAATACCATGATGATGACTATGACCATCATAATGTGCAACTGCTTTATGCGAGTGTTCAGATTTGTGCTGATGATGGGTATGAGGAATTATGTTATGCAATAGCAATAGGCTAAATACGCCTAAAAAGAAAAGTGCTTTTATGTTGGTGTGCTTTTGCATTATCTGACGAAATTAAATAATTTATAGACTAAAAAGAAGCTTTTTATTGAATTTTCTCAGTATATAATACAATTGCCTCTATCACGACTCTAAAATTAGGACTGTGCATTTACTTTTGACTACATCACCAATATAATTGTAAATTCGAATATGCCGAAAGATTTTATAACTTCCGGCATTTTAAATAATCTATTGAACAGAATAAAATTTTAAGACTGTTATCATTTTATGGAATTAATATTATTCATCAATAGTTTAGCATTGCACCAACACCAAACCCCATATCACTGTCGTAATGGGCGGTAATTCCCACATTTCGCGTTGCGATATATCGTAATCCTCCCATATATTCCTTGTCCGTATTCCACATAAGGTTCATACGCAATCTCTGAGTCAACGGGATATCAGTACGCTCAAATTGCAATCTGACATTACCATCAGAAAATATTTCGGCCTGTGCCATCACGAGCATTGGCAAAGTATAATTAACCCCTACACTTACTACGGCACGTTTGTCCTTTGTGTTTCTTTGACCAAAAATATTTTTCTCGACCTCATTATGACCCAATTTTCTATAGCGCCAGTCAAAACCCACAAATGGCATTAGCCATTGCATTTTTCCAATATACCGACCAATATGAGTTTCTGTTTCGTATCCGTGCATATTATTATATCCCAAACGCCATTCGGTACCAAAACTCCATCGTGTACTTTGAATCATCAGTTGTCCATCATTTCCATTGGTCGCAAAATCATTTTCTGCCATTAGATGGAATTCCCTGTCATCCGCTTTTAATTTCCTTAATGCAAGTTTTGGATTTGGAATCAATGGATTAGGTTCCTGATCCTCATAGCTAAATACCCTACCCATTCCGCTCATCATATGATACAGGATGTGGCAATGAAAAAACCAATCGCCTTCAGCGTTTGCCTCAAACTCGATGACGTCGGTTTCCATAGGCATAATATCCACTACATTTTTTAGGGGTGCGTAGTCGCCTTGCCCATTGAGCAACCTAAAGTCGTGGCCGTGTAAATGCATGGGATGGCGCATCATAGAATTATTGTACATGGTAATCCTTACTTTTTCGCCTTTCTTTATCAGGATTTTATCACTTTCAGAGATTACTTTGTTATCCAAACTCCAAACGTAACGGTTCATATTGCCCGTAAGTGTAAAATGTAGTTCCTTGACTGGCGCATCCTCGGGAAGCGTGGTCACGGTAGGAGACTTCAGCATAGCATAGTTGAGTGTCGTTATTTCTGAAAGCTCATTGCTTTTGTACATATCTTCGCTCATCTTCATTCCATCCATTTGGTCCATATTATGAACCGAAGGTTTGTCGGGTTCCATTTTCATTTTCTTATCTTTTCCGGTATCCAAAGCACCTGTTATTTCAGGATACATCACCACATTCATATCCATTTGCTGCATACTCATAGTCATCCCCATTTGGTCCAGGTCGCCGTTCATTTTCATCATGCCGTTCATCATTTCCATACCTTCAAAATATTTCAGTTTTGGCAGTGGCAAAGTGAGTTGTTTTATGCCATCTCCCAAATAGATGGAAGCCGATTTCGTGCGGTCCTCCGGCGTTACCAAAAATTCAAAGGCCGTGTTATCTGCTGGAATAGTGACCACTACATCGAAGGTTTCAGAAACAGCAATAAGCATTCTATCCACATCCACTGGCTCCACATCATTACCGTCATTGGCAACCACTGTTATTTTTCCGCCGGCATACGTGAGCCAAAAATAACTGGAAGCACCTCCGTTTGAAATTTGTAGACGCACTTTATCCCCTGCTTTCAAGCCTTTAAGAGATGTGTCTTCATTTTCACTTTTACCATTGATAAGAAATTTGTCATAATAAACATCACTTACGTCCATCGCGTTCATACGTTTCCACTCGTTCCGAAGTTTTGTTTTTAGATGTCCAGACTTTACGGCCTCTGAATAACTTTGAGTTGTTCCTTTTTTGATTGCGAACCAGTCTGATGCATTGTGCAACATTCTGTGTACATTTTCGGGTTTAATGTCGGTCCATTCACTCAGGACTATCGGAATGGTCGGCAAATCGTCTATCCCTTTTCTGAAGGTTTTATCATCCGGTCTTTTTTTCAGAATCATAGAACCATACATTCCTATCTGTTCCTGAAGTCCAAAATGGCTGTGATACCAATGGGTCCCGTTTTGTATGATAGGAAAGGTATATTTATGAACGGTGTGGGGCGGAATGGGCATTTGGGTAAGGTAGGGAACACCGTCTTCTTTATTGGGCAAAAACAGACCATGCCAATGTAGGGCTGTTTCTTCGTCCAATTCATTGTGAACATAAATTTCGGCAATATCGCCTTCGGTAAACACGAGCGTTGGCATCGGTATTTGTCCATTTACGGCAATGGCGCGTTTTTCTTTGCCAGTATAATTGACAATGGTATCGCGCACATAAAGATCGTAACGCACTATATTTTGTGCCTGTAGGGAACCTGTTCCCAGAAATAAAAGCACCAAGATTATTTTTTTCATTTAGGTATTAAAAATTGTGTTTTATTATTTTTTCAGTTTTTAGTGTCAATGGTTTCCACAGTGGAGCCACAGCTTAACATCTGTGAGCCGTAATAGGGATTTTTGATCGTCTTGTCTTTGCTCAACCAATTGGCATCCTGCATTGGGCAATATTGGTAGTAAAGGGTTTCCTTGGCACTGTAAAAAGGTAAGATTTCGTGAATATTTTTTGAAAGCGCCTTAAACGTTTCCCGTTGCTTTGCAATATCATTGGTTGCCGAAATACTTTTTGCTGCATTCATTATTGATGTCATCACTTTGGTTATAGCAGTTTGCTCTTCTGCTTTTAGTGATTCTATTCTTAGATCCATTACCGCCGTCAACAATTCAGACGATTTTGTAGCCGCTACTGCAGCATTGGTTCTTACCAAAGCATCTTTTATAGCAAAATAATTATTGAACACCGCGTCCAAAGCATTTGGTTCCATCGTTTCAGACATAGCCATATCTGTATGATTTTCAGTAGATGGCATATCCATTACTGAATCAGACATTTCCATCTTCATCATGGTGTGATCCATTGCTATTGCCGCTTCTTTTTTCTGTCTTTGGTATTTGCAACAGTCTGGAAGTTGTGCATACGCATTATCCGGTGCGAGATATTGGTCGCTGTCATAACCTGCCAAGGCAATTCGTTTTAGTATTTCGTTCCGATTTGTTTTTTTTGAATCGAAAGTTATTGTGGCCATTTTGCTATTCTTGTTCCAGGTTACAATGGCCTCATTTTTAATGCTTCCCGCATTTTCGATAGCGGCTTTGCACAACTCACAGTTACCTAATATTTTTATGGTTTCTGTTTGCGAATTTTTAATTTGGGCGTAGCCCGAGGTAACAGATAGCACCAACGATAGCGCTATCAATATATTAAACATTGATTTCATTTATAAAAAGAATTAAAATTATTATTATTTTGAATGTTGAAAACAAGGTGTTTGTTTTCAATTTGACAGACCTATGGCTATCAGGAGTGCTGTATTAGCCTAATTTTGGAGGAGACCAAATCTGGAAATAAATAGGTTTTGGTTGTTGTTTGGCGTAGTTCCATAAACTTTTGAAACCAACAATAACAACGGTGTTTGTTTCTTCTGAAACTGCAGAGTAATTTATAGGTAAGCTTGTAGTGGACGGACAGTGGCAAGAAAGATTTCCACAAGTGCCGTCACAATCTTTTGTTTTGGTGTCTTGATTTTTATTATTTTTGCAACAATCACTAGAGGAATGTTCAGTGATATTGGAACAACAGCTCTTTTCTGACTGATGAGAAAAATCAATATGTGCAAATACACTCGTTGGCATTAAAATTATGCCAAGTGTCATTACCATAATCACTATTTGAAGATTTTTTCCCATTTTTAAATAATCACATAAATGTAATATAAAAAACAATCTGTTTTTTTATTTGATGTGTTCTGTACTAAAGTTTAAGTTTTATTTATGATTTTTATAGCACTTCGCTTTCAATTAAATGCAAAGCTTTAGTTATGATTGACTAATTTTTGATTGAAACATTTTTCCAACATTTTATATAGATCAGGATGTTTCCTTTTAAGCAAATGCGGACGCTCGAAGAAATACTCTGAAGCTACCGCAAAAAACTCTGCTTGGTTTGTGCCTCCATATTTTCGGATATCAGACTGATTATCATTTATAGCTTCCATTTCCTTATGAATTAAATTTAACCAGGGTAGCACATATTGATGTTCTAAAAGCCGCTCTGGCACCCCATCTGTTCTATCATCTAGCTTATCAATAAGATGTACAAATTCATGAATACCTGTGTTACTTTTATCGGTAACGTTGTTAAAGCCGTGATACAATGCTTTTTTGGATAAGATCATTTGTTTCTCAAAACGTCCATTCCCCACTATGCCACCAATATTACGCGAGTTATCCTTTCCGCTAAATTCCATATCTTCATTAAAATTATCTGGATATAAGAGGATTCCACTTAAATTAGTGTAATGCCATTCTTTAAAACCAAAAACAGGAATTACGGCACTTGCTGCAATTAAAATTTTGTCCAACTCTTCTAATTCAAACTGCACACTATCTATATAAACCTCACTTAGAAATTGCATCATTTTTTTTTGAAAAACAAGCTGCCTATCTTTCGAAAGATTTCTATAGAAAAGAACATTCTCCACTAGTAATTTGTGCCAATGCTTTGGAAAAGGCTGTACGCTCTGCCGTTTCGCTTTTTTATAAAAATGAACAGCAAACAGCAGAATCACAACCAAAATTATAATATAAACCATATTAAAAATTAAGTATTAAGCTATAGCTTCAGCTTTAAATCCAACTTTTTGCAATGTAGCCTTTACTTCTTCTTCGGTAACACCATCGCTTTTAATGGTTAAAATTTTATCAGGATTAGCAGTATCCACTTCCCAACTTTCAATTCCTTGTTGCTTGTCAAGGAAAGGTGTTACTTTTGATATACACCCACCGCAATTGATATTTGTTTTAAAGTTTAAAGTTTTCATAGTATTTGAATTTATAATTAATATTAAAGTTTTATTCGTTTAAGTCTTAAACTATTGGCAACTACTGAGACGCTACTGAAAGCCATTGCAGCTCCTGCAATCATTGGATCCAATAAAAATCCATTTATAGGATAAAGAACTCCTGCTGCAATGGGAATACCAATGATATTATAAATGAATGCCCAAAATAGGTTTTGACGTATTCCCAATACGGTTCTTTTTGAGAGTTCCAATGCTTTTGGTATGGATTGCAAATCTGAGGTTATCAAGGTTATTTTTGCGACATCCATGGCGATGTCTGAACCTTTACCCATAGCGATACTCACATTGGCCTGCGCCAAAGCGTGAGAGTCGTTGATACCATCTCCAACCATCGCTACAATTTTTCCATCCGTCTGTAATTTTTCAACAAAATCTGCTTTTTCTGAAGGCATTACTTCGCCTTGGTAATTTGTTATACCAACTTGTTTTGCGACAGCAGATGCGGTTTTACTATTATCTCCCGTAAGCATATAGACCTCGATACCTCTTTCTTGAAGCGTTGCTATGGCTTTTTTTGAAGTTTCCTTAACCTTATCTGCAATGGCCAGTATTGCCATCACTTGTTTTTCATTACCAAAGAAAATTACCGTTTTTGCTTGGTCTTCTAATCCTTCTGCTGTTCTCATTAAAGAACCATCGATTTGAATATTTTTCTCAAGCATCAACTTTTGGTTACCAACAAAAAAATTTGACCCATTTTCTGTTTGAGCTTTTACACCTTTCCCTGTAATACTTTCAAATAAATCAATTTCTGCTGGCTTTACGTTTTGCTCTTTCAAATGGTTAACAACCGCATCCGCTAAAGGATGTTCTGAATGTGACTCAATAGCCAAGAGAATTTGTTGGTATTCACTTTTATTTTCAAAGTTCTCTTTCCATAATATATCCGTTATCAATGGTTTTCCCTCTGTAATGGTTCCTGTTTTATCAAGGATGACGGCATTCACTTTATAACCGAGTTCTAAACTTTCAGCATCTTTTATAAGGATATTGTTTTCTGCACCTTTCCCAATGCCCACCATTATGGCGGTAGGTGTTGCCAATCCCAAGGCACAAGGACAGGCGATAACCAATACGGCGACTGAAGTTAATAGGGCTTGCGAAAATGCATTTTCGCCACCAACTGACATCCAAACAATAAACGTTATAATTGATATACTCATTACCACAGGCACAAATATTCCCGCAATTTTATCGACCAGTTTTTGAACAGGTGCTTTGCTACCTTGCGCCTCCTGAACCATTTTTATAATTTGTGACAACAAGGTTTCGCTTCCTACTTTTTCAGCAGTAAACTGAAAGCTACCTTTTTGGTTTACTGTTCCTGCGAATACTTTTTCATCCTTTGTCTTCTCCACGGGAACAGGCTCTCCCGTAATCATACTCTCATCTACATAAGAGCTTCCTTTAGAGACCAACCCATCAACAGGAATTTTCTCTCCAGGTTTAACAAGAATAGTTTGCCCTACTTGAACGGATGAAATTGGGATTTCCTTTTCCTCTCCATTCTCAATAATCTTTAACGTTTTAGGTTGTAAGCCCATCAATTTTTTGATAGCGGAAGAGGTGTTTGATTTTGCTTTTTCTTCCAATAGTTTTCCTAAGGAAATAAAAGTAATAATAACCGTAGCAGCCTCATAATATACGTGAGGCTCGATACCACGACTCAACCAAAATTCAGGAAAAAAGGTATTGAATACACTAAACAAGAAAGCGATTCCAGTACTCAAAGCTACCAAGGTATCCATATTGGCCTTACCGTGTCTGGCTTGCTTATAAGTATTGATGAAAAAGCTGCGCCCAAACCAAAAAAGTATCGGAAACGTTAGGACCAAAGAAATCCATTTTCCAGGCACCCAATCCATATTGAACATTCCGAATATAAAGATTGGCAAGGTCAAAACAGCAGACCAAATAGTGCGATTTTCTATATCTTGATAATGCTTTTGCTGAAGTTCTTGTTGTATTTCTGAAGGGTTTTCTGCACCTATAATAATGTCAAAACCTACTTCACGTAAAGCATTTTGTAATTCCTTATCTGTTATCGTCGCATCGTAATCTACAAGAACCGAACTACTGGCAAAATTGACGCTGGCATTATTTACACCATCAATATGCGAAAGGATGGATTCAACACTCGAAGCACAGGATGCACAGGTCATGCCTGTTACCGGAAATGATTTTTTCACTCCGGGCTTATGAGGTTTTTGTTTTGTTTCAAATATATTAACTGTTTCCATAATCTTAATAATATAAGCAGATTACAAATTTCAGGAATAATGGCTCTTAATGTGTTACGTTATATGCTGAATAATGTGTAATATTTTCTTGATTACGCTTGCCACTTTAAAAATTTACCGAGTTTCCTATGCCAATAAACACCCTTGATACATACTTAAAACAAAAAGACCACAGTTTTCAGCTGTGGTCTTTGAAAAACTCGAGGTGGAGGCATCTCATTTATCTAATAATAAAATTGACTTTTTGCACTATGGATATTTTTCACAAGCTCCAACATATATTCTACAGACATCTGCACAAACTACATCTATCCTGGTATAAGATAACATCATTGTGAATATCGTCGAAATCCACATAAGAATCTGCGCAATAACTAAAATACATTACACCATTGTTTAACGCTTCAATT
Source organism: Gelidibacter sp. (assembly GCF_053579655.1). Classification (NCBI taxonomy): domain Bacteria; kingdom Pseudomonadati; phylum Bacteroidota; class Flavobacteriia; order Flavobacteriales; family Flavobacteriaceae; genus Gelidibacter; species Gelidibacter sp. Next base: position 17,109 of record NZ_JBMDWE010000007.1, read on the forward strand.
CAATAGTTCTTAGCACTTAGATGTTGTCTAATGATTTCCGGTTCTTAACCCCTGCATTTTTAAATTGTGTCGGGGTCATTCCAGTTACTTTTCTAAATTGATTACTCAAATAAGACACGCTACTATAATTTAATTTATATGCTATTTCACTCAATGTCAATTCGTCATAAACCAGAAATTCCTTAACGCGCTCAATTTTCTGATTGATGATATATTGCTCAAAGGTGATGCTTTCAACCGATGAAAAAAGCGAACTTAAATATTTATAATCTAGATTGAGCTCTCTACTTATAATTTCCGCCCATTTCACCTCGACTACTTCACTGGAATGATGTATTTTTTTTACAACTAGATTTTTCATTTGTTCAATTAGTTGACTTTTCCGGTCGCTAATGAAACTAAAACCTGCATCTTGGAGCTTTTTAGAAACCATCTCTTTTTCCGATTCATTGAGTTTTGAAACCAATTCTACCTCTCCTAATTTGATTGTTTTGTACTCAATGTTCAATTCTACCAAAATTTGCGATACCGCTGATACGCATCTTGGACAAACCATATTTTTAATGTGAATAATATGACTCATAATCTATTTGCCTCAAAAAAAATTCACCCCTGTTCTATCAAGTGTTAAGTATATAGCAGCAATAGCCGTAGCTACGAAAATTAACAGCATCACGAGCATGGCTATGATAGTATCTTTTTTTGTAATATCACTTTTCGGTTGATTCCTTAACTTTGTGTTTTGCCTTCTTTTTCTTCTGCTTTCACTCATCATCGCTCTCCTTTTTAAAACCAAGATGATTTTATGATCTTATTCAGATTACACGATTAATCCAGAATTCTCTTACTCTAAAGTCCCGCTTACCTCACCACATTTTAGCATTGATTCTCCATAATAGGGATTACGAATTTCCTTTTCTAGACTTAACCAATAAGCTCCTTTATTACTATCTGCCATAGGGCAGAATTCAATATACACCTTTTCGTTAACCCCAAAAAGCTGCACACTATTTATCATATGAGCGGAAAGATGATTGAAATGACCTCTTTGTGTTGCTATTTCCGAACTTTTTCCAATGGCATTAACTGAGCTATTTAATTCATTTTGAATAGTCATCCAATGATCATGTGCTTTTTCATCTTTAAGCAGCTTCATATCTACCTTTGCCAAATTTTCTTCTATTTTCTTTGCAGCTGTTTGAGCGTCATTACTATTGTCATTAACTAATGCATCCTTTAAAAGGATGTAATCATCAAAAACCGCTTTCAGCTGTGTTTGAAACTTTGAGGATACTTCTAGTCTTTCATTTTCAGCGAGATGATTTTCAGGATCTAATTCCGTTTGTCCTCCTGCGTTCATCATACTTCTTTTGCCCTGAAGCTGTGCTGCAGCATCTACAGTAAAAGTGCCATTAGTAACGATTTCTTCTCCATTATTTAGTCCGTCGATAATAGTGTACATATCGCCATTCTTGGCTCCTAATCCAACTTCTCGCATCTCAAAAATAGGATCGTTAGGATTTGTTTTGACATAAACTAAAGACCTGTTTCCCGTCCATAGGACTGCTGATGCCGGCACACTTATTTGTGGTTCAGTGGTTGTGCTTTTTGACAATTCTACTTTGGAAGTCACAAACATTCCTGGTTTCAAAATAGCGTCTTTATTATTTAATGTCGCCCTTACTGAAACGGTTCTGGATGCTGTATTTAACGTTGGGTTGATAAAGGAAACTGTAGCTTCAAATTCTTTATTTGGATACGCATTAGTGGTTACAATTATCTTCTGACCTTTTTTTAGCTGTGAAATTTGATTTTCATAAGCATCAAACATGGCCCATACCGTTCCCAAATTACTGACTTTAATAATCGGTTGTCCTTGTTTAACGTAATCGCCTTGCTCTGCCATTTTTTCTGAAACCGTACCAGAAACAGTCGCGTAAATCGGGAAATTTTCCCGTACTTTTCCAGAAGTCTCGATTTGATTAATTTGGTCTTCTGAAACCTTCCACAGTTTTAATTTATTACGCACGGCATTATATAAGCCTGGTTGTGATTCCTTCATAGAAGCTGCTGTTAAAAGCTCTTGTTGTGCGGCAACAAGTTCTGGTGCATAAATGGTTGCCAATAATTGACCTTTGCGAACTTCTTCTCCTGTAAAATTGACATTCAGCTTTTCTATTCGACCTTCAAAATAACTGGCTTGTACTGCATTGGCTTCTTCATTAGCCATAATTTTCCCTGAGAGCAACAAGATATTGCCATCCGTACTATTTGCATTGCCCACAACAACGGTTTGAATATTCGCCAAAGCCATTGCGTTATTTGTCATCTTAATTTCATTTAGCGCGAGACCTTCCCCTCCCGATTCTGCAGGAATTAAGTCCATTCCGCAAATAGGACAATCTCCTGGTTCTGGTTGCATGATTTGTGGATGCATGGAGCAAGTCCACATTTGGTTAGAAGCAATTTCTTTTGAATGGTCGTGGTTGTCCTTGCCATTATTTGACGTCTGACCACCAAATAGCAAAAAACCTCCCAGAACGCCAATAATTAAGGCAACACCTATGTAAATAATATTCTTTTTCATTGTTTATTTTTTTATTTATTATTCTCTAATCTTTTTATCATTGCTTTCATTTCTTCAATTTCTTTTCTTTGAGCTTTTATAATATCATTGGCCAGTTTTTTAACTTCTGGGTCTTTAATTGCTGCACTTTCACTCGTTAAAATAGCAATCGAGTGATGTGGAATCATAGCTTTCATCCAGAGTACATCGCCAATAATTGGAGCCTGGACCCTTACCAGGCCTAACGCACCAGTAAAAAGAATAATGCTTCCCAAAACAATTGCTATATTCTTCCGTTTGTTCTGGTACATGTTACGCATAGTCACAAACATTATTATAGCCATTGCAGAAATACCTAAGCAACTCATATAAAAACGAGTAAGACTAAAATAGACGTGATCTAGTTGATACGTGTTTAGGTACATTGTAATATACATTGCTACGAAGGATGCTGCGAGCATTCCAACAAATTTTGTGTAGTTGTTTTTCTTGTGTTGACTTGATTTTTCCATTTTATATTGATTTTAGAGTTCTCTATTTTCGTTTCTTCTTAATCATTTTTCTAATCGTTGGTGATGACGTTTACCAAAGTAGAAACCACTTAATACTGTTATTAATCCTAACAGTGAAAATACTCGCAATATTATGGTGTTAAAATTACTTCTACCTTCATAGCCCTTAAAGTGTGTCATTCAAAAAAGGTCGAACCAACGCGTCCTACGGTTACCGATGTGTTCTTCTTATTTTTTGAGCTGTGTGCCTATTTACCATTATGGCGTGCATTGAAAGTTAAAAGTAACTAATACTCTTTCCCACCCTAGTGAGATAGTACCTTCTTTATCATTAACTTTGACAACTTCATATTTTAAGTGTTCTATTATTTCATCTGAAGCTTTTGGCTTAACTTTAAAACGCAAAACATCTTCGTTTTCATTATACTCATCTTTGCCATGTTGATTCCAATTAGAATTAAAAATGACAGTCCATTCATCTTTTGAGGGAATGGTGAAAAAACCATATTTCCCAGCAGGTAAGACTTTATTGTCAATAATTATGTCCTTGTTGGTTTCTATCCAAGTAGCCATATGCGCACCAGCTTGCCACACCTGATCATTAGCCAAAAGACCACCAAATATCATTCTATTTCTAACCCCAGGTGATGAATAATCTATATGAATTTGTGTGTCACCTATTATTACCGTAGCTGAAACGTGTGGACTTAATACTTTTTGTAATGGTTTCGGTACAGATTTAGCTTGAGATTGTTCAGGAGTTATTTCAGGTTGCTTTTTTTCCTGATTACAGGCCACAAAAACAAAAGTGCATAACAATAGAATAAATTGGACGCATAGTCTCATAAGATCTTTTATTTATTTTAATTTAATTAAAGCAGATATTTCTTTCTTTGAAAATATTCCCTTTTTTACTAGTGGTTAATACAACAATATAAACACAACTTTTTGTTGTAAATACATGAGTTACAAGCCTGGCCATCGTTGTGCCTAATTAAGAGAAAGAGCCTTACTATCCAACCAACAAAACAGATATTCCCTTTCTCTTATTAGGACTTAAATTTTTTCCTGATTTGGAAAGAACCTAGTACAACAATACATATTGATTTCCTTTCTTTTTTACAATCGCTTACTATTTCTAATATTTACAGTCTCATATGAAATACTCAAAACACTTGAAATGAGAAGTCCCCCCCTACTAACCAACTAGCCAAAAGCCTCACCTCTCTATATCAAGTACTCTACATTAAACTTCTCTTCATCATAAGTTTTTAATTGCCTGACATTGGAAGAGAGACATTATATTTTAGGGATTTAATCTCTCTCTCCCATGTTCAGGCTGCTATTAACCAATCAACTTTTCTTTTTCAAATTTCATTGTGCCTGAACCGGGAAGGATTTAACACTAACTAGCCATCTTGTTTTCCTTCCCACTACAGGACTTCACTATTCAGATATCTTTATCATCTTACAACCTACTGTTAACTAATAAACCAGAATATTGATAAGACTTTTTCAGGAATCGATATCTATTGAATAGTTTTTTGAACTTTTCCGCATTTAAGCATTCCACTACCGTAATACGGATTTCTCACTTCTTTACTTGTGCTTAACCACGCACTACCTTTATCATACATTGGGCAAAACTGCTCATAAAGGGTGCTTTTTGTTCCCGTAATGGCAACTAAATCTGTCATATCCTTACTCAACGTCTTAAAGTGTTCTCTTTGATGATCTATAGGACTTTTTGAAATATGTTCTGCATGCTCTGTAGCATCTTCTATAATATCGGCTAGATCTTTTTTCTGTTCTTTTGAATACTTACTCAAATCAAACGCCTTTAGAGAGGCTACCAATTTGGTTCCGGATTGTGCGGCTTTTTTAGCGTCATCTCCTACCAAGGCGTCTTTTAAACTGAAGTAATCACTTAATATAGCTTCTGTTTTTATGTCACTATTTTGTGCATTGGCAAAAGAAACTACTAACAATAGCATTGCTGCTATACTCATTTTTAATTTTTTCATTTTTTTCATTTTAATTTTAATTATTAATTATAGACTATCTTTTAATTTTGTGATCCAATTGATCATTTCTTCTGCTTCTACCTCTGAAAACTTAGCGTCTCCATGAATAAAGGTGTATGAGTACAAAGGCATTTCGCCACTTTCAATCTGCAAAATAATAGACTTTAACTTACTTGCTTTTCTTCGGTTGGATAAGGAATCCCATTCACTGAAATTTAGATCAGCCTTCCCATCTTTGATATGAGCTTCCAAAAACCAAGCAGCTGGTTGAATCCTATTATACCAAGGGTATTGGGTATTATTACTGTGGCAATCATAGCAGGATACCTGTAACTTCTTTTGAATAGTTTCTGGAACATTATTGACTAGCATAAAATCAGTTGACGGAACAGTATCGCTTTGGTTGCGAGTAGTGGGAATAAATTGAATTCCCACAAACGCCACCAGTAATACTAACACTATGATTTTTACAATCTTCATTTAGTTAATCTCCTTTTGCACTTCACCGCAATCCAGCATTTTACTTCCGTAATAAGGATTTTTAATGTCCTTACTCATACTTAACCAAGCGCTACCTCCATCATACATTGGGCAAAACTGTTGATATAGCGTGTTTTTAGTCCCCGCAATAGCAACCATATCAATTACATCCTTACTCAAGATTTTAAAATGTTCTCGCTGATGATCTATGTCGCTTTCAGAAATATGTTCCGCATGCTCTATTGCATCTTCAATTATATCTTTCAAATTGGCTCTTTGCGCATCTGAAAAATTTGTTGAAGCTTCAAGATTTCCTAAACTTGTTACCAAGGTTGCACCAAGTTTTTTTGCTTTGGCATTGTCGTCTGCAACTAAAGCATCTTTAAGATTCAAGTAGTCGTTTAAAACGGCTTGTGATTTATCATCTCCGCTCATTGCCATTTCTTTTTTATCGCCATCATGATGACCATCACTATTGTCATGATCCATCATTGAATGATCTTCATCAGCACCCATTTCAGAATGGTTTCCATCATTACTACTTTGTTCTTTCGTGCTGTTCTTACAAGACACTACTGTTAAGGTTATAAATGCAATCGCAACTATACCTAATGTTGTTTTTAATTTCTTCATTTTGTTTTAAATTATAATTGGTAATATTTGATTTAAATTAATTGTTTACTTCGTTGATTTAATTGTTTATAAAACTTATTTATTTCCTATAGATCTAATTATATGCCTTTTAAACCTCTGAACTGCTTCGTACATTTATTTATTTGAGAGTATTATTTGCTTGATCTCGTCATACTCTTCGCTGGATATTTCATCTACCTTTTGTGCTTGTACCCCGAAAAAAACGAGGCTAGAAAAAAGTGCCGATAATAGTGTTTCCTTTTAAAATAAAAAATTATATTTATTCTAATTTTTTATCTAATAATTGCGGTTTATACTTATGTAATTTGGTTTAAAGTATTCCTGAAATTCTTATCCAAGATTTTGATGAGTTGAATCTTAACCTGTTTGGACGAATTTATCTGCAGCAGAATCTATTAGCGTAAAACCGTTACTTTCAATACTATTTTTTAGTTTTTCCATTTCCTCTTCACTCTTAATATGCAATTTCACGTGCCCAAGTCAGTTTCTTGCAACTCTATTTGCTGTGCATCAATTTCGTTTTTGAGCGCTTTTATGCAACAATCGCACTCCATGTTCTTTATGTATGAAAATTTTATACATCGTGCGTGTTTGATTAAATAGTTTTGAGATTTGAACTTATCTTGACTTTTTCACTTTTCTTGTTTTCATTTCAACCTTTTAACTCAACAGAAATTTAATTTATGACTCTTTTATATAATTTATATAGTTTTCTTTGGACTCAAAATAATCCACTCTACCATCTTTATCCATAAGCACAATATATGCTTCGGTTTTATCAACGGATTTGCCGGTAAAAAGGTCTTTACCCATTCTCGCCGTTTCATCGTCATTTAATTGGCCTACACACATTTGGCAACAGCCATAATAGGTCTTACCATTTACGGGAACGGGCATCTGTGGTTTCCCCATATATGCGTTATTTACCATACACACCAATTCATTTGGGATTTGAGAACCTACTTGATAGTCTTGTGTTGTTTCTATTTTATTGACTTCAACCTTGGTTTCAATCATCGTTTCTGCAACTTCAGGTGTCTTAGCCTCGGATTTACAGCTCATTAAAGCAATGGCTGCAACTACTGTAATAATTATTTGTTTTGTCATGATTTCAATTGTTTAAAGGAATTTATCTTATTGTTAGTATTGTGTTATCTTATTCTAATTTTTGTTTTCTGACGTACTGATAACAAATCATATTTTTTATTTAATGTTCTTTATTATTCTTATTGGATTAAATAATTTATTAGTGATTGTTGCACGTAGTAAAGTTTTAATGTCTCAATCTGTCCCATTTGAAATTTCAGCTGTAACTCTTGAATATCCAATACATCACGAAAATTAATTGTCCCAGTCTCATAGTTCTTAATAAGAATAGCTTCAGCATCTTCAGCTTGTTTCAGGTTCTTCTCTTGGGTATTAAACATAATTCGCGACTGATTACGTTCCGATATTGCTTTTGATAATTCAGAGGTCAGCATGTTTAAGCGTTCATCTTTTTCGGATCGAATCTCCTGTTTACGCAATTCGTTTTGCCTCGTTTGAGATTTATACTTTTTAGTAAAAATTGGTATGGACAAAGACACCATTGGCATTATCATATCTTTGTAAGAACTGGTAATCATCGGGCTATTTTCTTGATTGATATATTCCAGTCCAAAACCTACCATCGGGCTACTTTCTTTCTGATTTAACAACTCAGACTGTTCAACCGATTCATAAAGTTTATCATATTTGAGCAACTCTGGGTTTACAGACAAGGCGTCGTAGCTAAAAAAATTGTCGTTTTCTGGAATCTCAAGAGCTGAAACCACGGAGACATCTTTATCATATTGACGGTTCATTAAACTGTTCATCGCCGCTTGGATGCCTTTGTTTTGTTGAATTAAAACGTCTATCTCCTGCTTTAGCTCATTCTGCCTAATCTGTAGCCGTAATACATCTACTGCCGAAGCCTTACCCACTTCTAAGGAAGTGAGTGCAAGACGTTCATAGGTTTCCAAGAGTGCTATATTTTCATCAAGTACTACTTGTTTGGCTCTAATTTCATAGAGCAGATAATAGAATTGCGCAACAGAAAGTGCCAATTTTCGTTTGGCAATGGTCACTTCAATATATTGAGCGTCGGCCATGGATGACGCATAACTTTCCCGCGCTGTTATCGTTCCAAACCACGGCAACATTTGCATGACGGATGCTCTAAAACGCTCCATCGGCATATCCATTTCCGGTGCTATTGCCATAACGCCAGCGTTAAATTCGGTATTTGGTAAGCTGTTGGCCTCATTCACTTTCTCAGAAGCAATCTGATACTGAAAATCAAACTTTTGAATCTCGGGATTATTGGTTAACGCTTCGTCTATGAGGCTCTGCAAATCTTGACTTTGAACTGAAAGAACAAAGCTCAAGGTACAAAGCATTAAGAGGCCTTTTATGTGTGATTTAATCTGTTTCATTTTGTTGCTCTTTTAAGTTTAACTTCGGCTCTCCAGCTAAATAATACTGGAACTACAAACAAGGTGATCAATGCGATGAGCATCCCTCCAAAACTTGGAATTGCCATAGGAATCATAATATCACTTCCTCGTCCGGTCGACGTTAAAATTGGTAATAGTGCCAATATGGTAGTTGCCGTAGTCATCAAACAAGGGCGTATCCGCTTCATTCCTGCCTCTACTATTGACTCGCGTATTTCAGCTACATTATCCGGCTCGTTTTTGTCAAAGGTTTGGGTAAGATAAGTAGCCATTACAACACCATCATCGGTAGCAATTCCGAAGAGGGCAATAAAACCAACCCAAACGGCGACACTTAAGTTGATAGTGTGCATCTGGAACATCTCCCGTAAGTTTTCTCCAAAAAAATTGAAGTTCAAAAACCAATCCTGATCATAGAACCAAATCATTAAAAAGCCACCAGCAAAAGCTACGGCGATACCAGAAAACACCATCAGCGAGGTTGTCACCGAACGGAATTGGAAATAAAGAATTAAGAAAATGACCACCAACGCCAATGGCACGATCACAGAGAGCGTTTTTTCCGCCCGTAGTTGGTTTTCATAAGTTCCCGTAAACTGATAATTTATACCTTTAGGAACTGTGAGTTCTCCATTCGCGATTTTTTCTTTAATCAAGGCTTGGGCATTTTCCACCACATTGACTTCGGCATAACCGTCAAGTTTATCAAATAAAACGTGTCCTATCAGAAAAGTATCCTCACTATTGATCATCAATGGGCCTTGCTCGTAACGGATGTCTACAAGTTCTCCCAACGGCACTGGATTACCTTTTTCTACGGGCACATAAATATTTTTTAAATCTTCGGGATCAGCACGTAACTCACGTGGATATCGAACGCGTACGCCATAACGCTCTCTTCCTTCTACCGTTTGCGTCAATGGCATCCCGCCAACTGCAACTTGTAGAATTTCCTGTACTTGCTCAATGGTAACACCATAACGGGCAAGTCGGTCACGTTTAATATCTATGAGGAGATAAGGCTTCCCGACAATACGATCCGCAAAAACAGCCGATACTTTCACACCTTCCGCGTGCTTTAAAATCTCTTCCAATTCAATTCCAAAAGCTTCAATTTTCCGAAGATCCTGACCTTTGACTTTAATCCCCATTGGGGCCCGCATTCCTGTCTGCAACATTACCAACCGAGTTTCGATAGGTTGTAATTTAGGAGCAGATGTCACGCCAGGGAGTTTTGTTACCCGCACTATTTCATTCCATATATCATCAGGCGATTTTATTTCTGGTCTCCAGTTTCTATAAAATTCTCCATCATCATCGGGAATAAGATCTTGGTCTGTCACAAAAAATGTATCTGCGGTGTCAGAATCGTCATTATTATTTTCCTTAGCTACTTTACTATTGGGATTTAGAGCGAGTTTACCGTCTTTAAGAACAAATAACCCATCCTTATTCACTTTAAATCTCTGTCGCTTCCCTTTTTCATTTAGTGCGTATTCAGACTTATAAAGAATGATATTTTCATACATCGATAATGGGGCCGGGTCAAGAGCAGACTCGGTACGTCCAGCTTTCCCAACAACTGTTTTAATTTCTGGAATACTCGCTACTGCCATATCCATCTGTTGCAGTATCCGTTTATTCTCCTCAACGCCAGAATGGGGCATCGAGGTTGGCATCAATAAAAATGACCCTTCATTTAAGGAGGGCATAAATTCCTTACCCGTATTCTGCCAAATCAAGACCCCAAAAACAACTATAAGAGTTGGAAGCGATAGAAATAACAACTTATTACGTAATGCCCAACGGAGAATTCGTGTGTAGTAAATTTGAAACAACCAGAAACTCCCTAATAGGCCAAAACAGATAAGGCCAACAAATAACAGGTTCCAAAATATACTTTTATCCACTCCAAGTGGGCGCCAGAATTCTGCCAATAGGAAGACCACTGCAAAAGCAGAAATAAATATGTTGATATTATTGGCTCGCTTGTCAGACAATGTAATTTTATTTGATATCCTAGATGCAATCTTCTCGTCCTTTAATAAGCCTGTTATGCCAAAACCTATTAAAATCAAGCCTAACCAATATCCAAAGACTATTGCTGTAATTCCTAAAAGAATAAGGCCTACGCTTAAAAGATAGCTAGTAACTTTTCTAATGCTTTTTCTTCGGAACAGATAAGCAGCAAATGGAGGGATAAGAAATAACGCAACGATAAAGGAGGCTGTAATCGCCATTGTTTTGGTAAATGCCAAGGGACGGAATAATTTACCTTCAGCACCAAGCATTGTAAACACTGGGACAAAACTGATAATAGTGGTCAATACTGCGGTAGTAATAGCTCCTGAGACTTCAGCACTTGCTTCATAAACCACTGTATTAATATGTTGTTTTATGCCGGTTGCGGTGTAACGTTCCTTTTCCTCATCCAGGTGCCTGATTATATTCTCTGTAAGTATAACCCCTATATCCACCATAGTACCGATGGCAATGGCAATCCCGGATAGAGCAACAATATTCGCATCCACATTAAAGAACTTCATCGAAATAAAGACCATCAGTACTGCCACAGGCAAGAGTCCCGAGATAAGAATGGAGGCTCTTAAGTTAAAGACCATTACGATAATAACAAATATTGTAATGAGTATTTCCAGGCTTAATGCTTCGTCAAGCGTGTCCAGCGTTTCCTGAATAAGTTCAGATCGGTCGTAAAATGGGACGACGGTAAGTTGTGACAGGGTGCCATCCGAAAGTTCTTTGGAAGGCAGACCGGCTTTAAGTTCCTCTATCTTTTCCTTGACATTATTGATCACCTCCATCGGGTTTGCACCGTATCGCGCAGTTACAACCCCACCTACAACCTCAGCACCTTCTTTATCCAGAATTCCTCTTCGGGGTGCAGGTCCTAAGCTTACATTTGCGATATCCTTAATCCGAATCGAAGTATAATTTTCTGAAGTAACAACGGCATCTTCAATATCCGCAACAGTTTTGATATATCCCAGACCCCGAACCAAGTATTCTACTTGATTGATTTCCATCGTTTGGGCACCGATATCCTTATTGCTTTCTTTGACCGCTTTGACAATTTCAGACAGACTGATATTATATTGGCGCATCAACTCTGGCTTTACATCAATTTGATATTCCTGAACATAGCCACCAATTGAAGCTACTTCAGAAACACCACTGGCTGATGACAGTGCATATTTCACATAGTAATCCTGGATACTCCGCAATTCGTGTAGATCCCATCCTCCCGTCACATTGCCATCTTTATCGCGCCCTTCCAGAGTGTACCAGTAAACTTGCCCTAAACCTGTGGCATCTGGACCTAAAGACGGATTTACTCCATCGGGCAGCAAACCAGATGGTAAGGAATTTAGCTTTTCTAATATACGGCTTCGACTCCAGTAGAACTCCACATCTTCTTCAAAAATGATATAGATGCTCGAAAATCCGAACATGGAAGAGCTACGGATCGTCTTCACCCCTGAAATGCCCAGTAAAGTGGTGGTAAGTGGATAGCTTATTTGATTCTCTATATCCTGTGGGGAGCGACCTTCCCATTGGGTATAAACGATTTGTTGGTTTTCGCCAATATCAGGAATGGCATCAACGGCGACAGGATTGCTAGGTAAAAAACCGGTATCCCAGTTAAAAGGTGCGTTTACCACCCCCATACCTATAAAGAGTGCGAGCATTAAGACCGCCACTAGCTTATTCTCTATGAGAAATTTTATGCTTTTATTTAGCATTTGTATTGATTGTTAAACAGTTAAACATTGAATAAAATCCTGAAAACATCAGAAAATTAAAAACAACAAAATGAGCCCAATTGGGTTGTTTCCAAAGGGCTAATCTTTCCGATCAAAAATCGGAACTGTTTAAAATCAAATTAAATAAGTCTCGTGTAGCTTTTGTATGTCCTGTATGAGGAACGGAGGAACATAATCTCTAAAAGAATTGATATCTGCATCTTGATCCTCAAAAAGATTAATATAGGAATGGATAAAAGCAGCAACAAAAATTTGTTGGACTTTATCTAAAGTATGAAACGACATTTTTAAATCATCCTGTCCTTCAACGGTATCTTTCACATCATTACAGCAATCTTTTTTTGAAATATCACATTCTGATGACGGCAAATGGTCGTGGACTTCCATACCGCAAGTTTCAACATCACCGAAAAAAGAAGAATCCACTAAAATATTACCACAATAATGACTTTCAACAGTAAAAGAAACGGTTGAAAGTAACACAATAAGCGCTAAACTGAATGACGATATTTTATGAAAAATCTTTTTCATTGCTACAAACATATAAAAAATCAATTACAATTTATGCTTTTAACAAATATTTCGGATTTTAAAAGTTGAATTAATACCTCAAGACCCCACGACGATTTTTCTATAAGGAACAATAAAAGTCGATCAATGTGATAACATGATATATATCATTTTTATTTTCAACTATAAAAATTATTTTTGGGGTATACCATAATATTATTAATTTAATAATTAGCACTTTAATGTTACAAAACCTTTCAGATACTTATTAAACATTAATGCTTACCTTTAGGATGTGAAAACTTTTTCCACTAAAATATTGTCCTTTTTTTTAGCAGTGACTATTCTGTTTACCACTACTTCTTTTACAGTAGATATGCACTTTTGCTGTAATCAATTAGTGGATATGGCTTTTTTTGGTAAAGCACGAACCTGTACGGTCATGGCTCAGGAAAAGGACGATAATTCTAAGCACTGCACTTCGATACAAGAAAAAGACTGTTGCGATAGTCAAACTCTGGTAAAGCCAGGAGATGATTCATTCAAAAAATCAACCGTTATTTTAGAAGTTGAGACTTTAGCCTTCCTAAGTACATTTATCGATTCCTTTATCGACCTATTTGAATTACTAGAAAATAGCGAACTCACATTTCAAGCCTATAGACCACCTCTACTATCATTTGATATAATAATTCTCAACGAGACCTTTTTAATTTAGAATTCCATATCGCAGTTTAAAACTTAATCTGCGTCACAGCTATAGCCACAGTTTCCCTTCTGGCTAACATTTGTCGTACGTTATTCTCGACGACACCTTCATCACTAACCTTGACAGGCTTTTGCCTTTCAGATCATAGAGTTAAACTCAATGACAAAACATTATGTGCTATGCGTAAGCCAAAAGAATTTTGGATTAAAAATATGGTCTGTAATCGCTGCCTAAAAGTAATTACACAGGAACTACAGGAACTTGGGGTAACAGTACTTTCGTTAGAATTAGGAAGATTGTTGGTAGAAGCACCAAATAAAACCAACGACGAAATTGTCAATGCGGTAACGACCATAATACACGCCAATGATTTTGAAATCGTTCACAATGAAGAAGAAATGATAGCTGAAAGAATCAAGCTGATTCTAATTGAACAATTGCAAGAGCTACCATTTCATATCATGGTAAAAACATCTGAACTGTTGGCATCAAGTCTTCATAGGGACTATAAGACTTTAAGCAAATTATTCTCTGCCAGTGAACAGACAACCATAGAAAAATACTTTATCAAATTGAAGATCGAGAAAGTCAAAGAGCTTATTCAGCTTAAACAACATTCTTTTTCAGAAATAGGATACTTATTAGACTACAGTAGTGTCAACCATTTGTCCAGGCAGTTTAAAGAAGTAGTCGGGGTGAGTATGACTGATTATAAGAACACAGAAAATTGGAAGCGGAATTTTTATGATGAAATTATATAAGTAATAACGAAAGTTATGCAGACAATAAAAATGCAAAACAAATAATTTTAACTAATAAATATAAAACAAATAATTATGAAAACACTAACAATTATTTTATCGATGATTGGGCTATTAAGCTTAAACAGTTGCAAACAAGAGACAGATCCTCAAGCATTTATGGAAAGTCCTGAAACCCGCTCAGAGGTTTTTAATGCCATAACCCAGAATGACGATTATATGGACGAGTTTATGGAAAGCATGCATAATAACGAGCACACAATGCAAATGATGCAAGGCAATAAAAAAATGATGGGCTCTATGATGAAGGGAGAAGGCATGCAAATGATGATGAAAGACAGCATGATGATGAAAAATATGATGCACGGAATGATGGGCAACATGGAAGGCAGCCAATCAATGATGAACGGAATGATGAATGACGGAAAAATGATGGAAACTATGATGAAAATGATGCACGAAAAAGGCTTGATGAGTAAAGATTGTATGCAATCCAGTATGCAGATGATGGGCGATAAGGGAATGAACTTGGGAGACATTCACAAATAACATAATATTAAAATCAAGCAAGTATGATGTATTTATGGATTATACCATTTATCCTTCTGGCAATTTGGTGGTTTAAAACAAAAAATAGATAACATATGAAAATCATATTAATCACATTTATCCTTTTAGGATTAGGTATTGCAGGAATAGCCATAAAACTTTGGCTTAAAAAGGATGGCAAATTTTCAGGAACGTGTGCCAGCCAAAACCCCATGCTCAATAAAAATGGAGAGCCATGTGGATTTTGTGGCAGAACTCCCGATCAGGTTAAAGATTGTGACGAATCTCAAAATTCTTAACCGTCAAGTTCCAAGTATAAAATTAGTTTAACATAATATTTAATATTCTAAAAATGAAAATCATGAAAACAACAGTAAAAATTTTAATGACAATCGGATTGTTGGCAACAATGTTCAGTTGCAAATCATCCTTCAATGCCACCGAGACAATGCAGGTAACAGAAAATAGAAATGCCATTTATCAAGAAATCATTTCAAACCCTGTCCAGTTGACCAATTTCATCAGTGAGGCAGAAAAAAGTGAAGAGGCCAAAATGATTTTGATGAAAGCGCATATGGAACAAATGGAATCTGGAAATATGAAAATGATGATGGAAAAAAATCCTGAAATGAAAGAAAAAATGCAATCCAAAATGCAGAAGATGATCGAAGAAAACCCGGAAATGATGCAAAAGATGCAATCCAAAATGCTCGCTAAAATGATGGAGAGCGAAAAGGGACGTAAAATGCTGATGGATAAAATCCATAACAATGAAATGATGAAAATGGAAATGAAAGCAAAGATGATGAAAATGATGAATGAAAACCCTGAAATGATGGAAGAAATGATGCAGAAAATGATGGAAAAAAATCCTGAAATGATGAAGAAGATGAACGGGAAAATGAAGAATGAAAAACAGTAAATTCCTGACTCGGAAGGATAATAATTATTTAACAAGACTCTAGTTTAGTCCGTCGTCGATAATTTTAGGATATGCTGATGTGTTGGCATTATGGAAATAAGCTTTCATATTCAACAAGCTTAATGACTTAAAAATCAGGGACTCAACTTTAATAGCTAATTTAAACTAGAGTCTTTAACAATTAAAACTATACGATTATGATGATGATGTGGTGGTGGCTACTGATACCAGTTGTTTTTTTATTGGTCGTGTTTCTCTACAAAGGAAGAAACAGACAAAATAACACGAACATGGGAAATCCCATGGATATTCTAAACAACCGGTTTGCCAAGGGTGAAATATCCAAAGAAGAATTTGAAGAACAAAAACGAACGATGAACCTTAAAAATTAAAAACAATGAACTATTATTTTAATAAAATAATCAAAGGCACTTTTGAAGAGGTAATCGAGAAAGTGACAAAAGAATTGAAAGAAGAAGGTTTTGGAATACTAACAGAAATTGATGTAACAGCAACCTTGAAGAAAAAACTGGATATAGACTTTAAAAAGTATAGGATACTTGGAGCTTGTAGTCCACCCTATGCATATAAAGCTTTGCAAGCAGAAGATAAGATTGGGACCATGTTGCCATGCAATGTAATTGTACAAGAAATTGAAGAAGGGCTTATTGAAGTAGCCGCTATCAATCCAATAGCATCAATGCAAGCTGTAGAAAATGAAAAATTGAATGAGATTGCTCAAGAAATATCATCCATGCTAGAGAATGTGATTGCAAAATTATAATACTTCAAAAAATAGGATATAATCACAAACTTAAATCTAAATATATAACTGCACGAAAAACGTATGATGAGCAGAGATTGCATGAAATCCTGCACAACAATGATGGCGGAAAAGGAATGGATATGAATATGAATATGAAGGGATGAAAAAGGCCAACACTCTATATTCAACTGTGAAGGATACCCATAAAGATCATCATTAAAAAAAAAATTTAATCATATAGCGCGAAAAACAGTAAGTATCACTTACAATTCAAAAATCAAAATATATTTTTTAACAACTAAAAAATTAAAGTTATGCATTATTACGACGGACATTTTGGAGGTATGCACCTAATATGGTGGATAATATGGATTATTTTTCTTGTTTGGATTTTCTTCATCCCAGGAGGTATACCATATCAAAAATCAAAGAAAGAGAACCCACTGGAAATTTTAAAGAAACGTTTTGCAAAAGGCGAAATATCCAAAGAAGAATTTGAAGAATCAAAAAAGATTTTAAAATCAGAAAACTAACTCAAAATCCTAAAACTATGCATCGGTTAAATGTTAAAAAACTCGGTTTTGCTTTTGGGTTTACAGGTGCAATACTCTATTTGGGCTGTATGATTGTAATGAGAACGGCAGGTCAAGAAGGTACAATTACCTTTTTTAATAATCTTTTACATGGCTTGGATACCTCAAGCATTATCAGAATGGATGTACCTCTTTTGGAGGCATTCTTTGGCTTTGTCCAAACTTTCATTCTGGGCTGGCTTATAGGAGCATGTATCGGAGCTTTTTATAATGCTCAAATCAAAGTTCAAAAATAGGAAGACCATTTAAGATTTACGCAATATGTCTGGTTAATATGATCACTAAACATTATTTCACCTTATGAAAGAATTCATTTGTCAAATAAAGGCTAGAGAAAAGAAATCCAAAATGAGCCTCATTGCTATACCCACTAATCTAACTTAACCGCACACCTACCTAGTTTGATATGGCATAAAAATCAGGTTAAGAAGTAGTTAGTCTAATAATATCCTCTCTATATATAGACTATCCAGAACTTTTAAAAAACAATAAAGTTTGTATTTATAAAAACTATAATTAATAAAACATTTAAATTATGAAAATAGTGTTAGCAATAGATGGTTCAGATTTTAGTAAATCAGCCGTTACAGAACTTGCAAAACTGCCTTTGCCAAATGACTGTGAAGTTAGTGTTATAAGCGTATATGAGCATCCCGCAATGCTGACCCCAGAACTCATTACAACTACAGGGTCTCTTGAAAACTATTATCAAGAGTTTATAAGAAATGCAGAAAAAATAGGAGAAAAAATCATTTCGGAAGCTGTGAAAGTATTAAAAGATAAAAATCACTCACTTAATATTACAACAGCCGTTGTTAGTGGTGTTCCAATAAGAGAAATTTTAGAAAAAGCAGAATCTTTTGATGCTGATCTAATTGTTGTTGGTTCCCAAGGACAAGGAGCTTTTTCACGCTTTTTGTTGGGTTCTGTTTCGCAATATTTAGCAACACATGCAAAGTGTTCGGTAATGATCGTAAAAGAAAAAGATGTGAAGTAGCATATAACGAACACCTATAGACCGAAAAAGGTTAATAGT
This sequence comes from Gelidibacter sp., assembly GCF_053579655.1. NCBI lineage: Bacteria > Pseudomonadati > Bacteroidota > Flavobacteriia > Flavobacteriales > Flavobacteriaceae > Gelidibacter > Gelidibacter sp. The sequence continues at coordinate 35,450 of NZ_JBMDWE010000007.1, forward strand.
ATTAAAAGGAGCTATGAGCGCTAACCACTCAAATAATAGTTTAAAAGAATCTGGTTGCAAGGTCAACGATGAAATCGTTCTTATGGATTCCAAATCCGATGAGCTATTTCAGGTCCAAAAAAGGCAACCGCGTGATTATTTGAAATTTTAAGCTAAAACCATCAATTTATTACACGAAGAAATAATTTAAAGATGAAAAACACCAAAGATAAAAACAGGAAGCTTTCCTTAGTAGGTTCCATATCTCTTGGTACAGGCGTAATGATTGGTGCTGGCATATTCGTGCTTATGGGACAAATAGCAGAGTTAGTGGGCGATTTATTCCCGATTGCTTTTATTGCAGGTGCTGTTGTGGCGGGTTTCAGTTCTTATTCCTATGTAAAGTTTTCAAATGCTTTTCCATCCTCTGGAGGGGTCGTGAAATTTTTAAATAAATCCTACGGCCCAGGAACTACGACTGGTGTTTTCTCCTTGTTGATGTATGTCTCAATGGTTGTCTCAGAAAGCCTGGTAGCAGGCACTTTTGGCGCCTATACGCTTCGGTTGTTCCCAGAGAGTTTTGCTGGTTTCGCATCCGTTCTTGGTATTTTGCTTTTGGTAACTGCATATATCGTGAATATTTCAGGCAATAAAGTAATTGGAGTAACAGCCACCTTTACAGCAATTATCAAAGTGGTCGGTATTGCAGTGCTCGCCGTTGCAGGTCTTATAGCTTCGGGATTTGCAGATATTACAGGAAATTATATCCCTCAAAACACCGAAGCCTTACCACAGGGATTAGGCTTTGTAGCCGCATTAGCATTGGCAATCCTCGCCTATAAAGGGTTTACAACCATTACAAATCAGGGCGGGGATATTAACAACCCACATAAAAACCTGGGACGATCCATTATTATTTCTATTCTAATCTGCACGATCATTTATGTAGCTCTGGCTTTGGCAGTGGCTGGAGGCTTAACCATTCCTGAAATTATTGCTGCAAAAGATTATGCCCTTGCGGCGGCCGCGAAACCTGCTTTTGGGGAATGGGGTACTTGGTTTACCATTAGTATTGCAATAATTGCCACAGTATCTGGTGTTATAGCCAGTGTTTTTTCAGCATCGCGCCTGTTGGCTATGTTGAGCAATATGAAACAGGTGCCGTCCTTAAAAAGAATGGGGAACTTTAAAAAGCCCGCCCTCATATTCACGGTATCACTTGCCATTTTACTCACTGCACTACTCGATTTAACAAGGATTGCTTCCATAGGAGCTATATTTTATCTCATTATGGACATTGCAATTCACTGGGGACTTTTCCGCCACCTAAAAAAAGAAGTGAAATTTCAACCTCTCATTCCCTTAATAGCCATAGTAATGGATATCGCAGTGCTCACTGCCTTTCTTTATTTAAAATACTTAAACGATCCATTTGTACTTATCGTTGCAGCTATCGGGATTGTTTTAATAATTGCTGCAGAACGTCTATTTATGATTTCGCATACAGACGATGAAGGTAATATGCCGATGGAAATGAAAATTACGAGCAATAATAACAATTAAAAATATAAGATTATGAAACAAGAAGTAGTAATTAAAGGAATGACTTGTGGAGGTTGTGTAAAGACCGTTGAAGAAGCATTGAGTCAAATAGAAGGCGTAAAAGCGGTATCGGTAAGTCTTTCACCACCACAAGCAGTGATTCATGCAGATAGCGCTATAAGTACGGCACAATTACAGGCGGTATTATCAAAAGCAGGCAATTATGGTATTGTAGGAACTCAAGAGACAAATGAACCAAAAAAATCTGGTGGTGGATGTTGTGGGTAATTGTGGGTGCTAGAAAAATTCAGTCTTTATATTGATAGAGGCTGGTAAATATGCCTTAAAATCGAAATTCATCAGAAAAAAACGTATTAAAATACGAACATAAAAACTAATTAAACAAAAAAAATGAAAAATATAGCAGTTATAGGATACGGAGTCATTGGAAAAAGAGTGGCCGATGCCATTAATTTACAAGACGATATGAAACTGGTCGGGGTTTGCGATGTCATCAGCGATTGGCGCATTCAAAATGCCGTAAGAAAAAATTATAACATCTACGCAGCTACCGAAGAGGCAGCTGATAAAATGGAGTCCGCAGGGATTACAGTAAAAGGTAATATGCAGGAGCTTTTAGAAAAATCAGATCTTGTTGTGGACTGTACGCCTAAAAAAATTGCAGCTCAAAACGTGGCGATATACAAGGAGCAAAATATCAAATTTATTCTACATGGTGGCGAAAAACACGAAACCACAGGACATTCCTTTAGTGCAGAAAACAATTATGAATCAGCTATAAACCTAAATGCTACAAGGGTTGTTTCCTGCAACACCACCTCTATCTTAAGAACTTTGACCGCTTTAAAAAGAGTCGATTTATTGGATTATGCTAGAGGTACACTTTTAAGAAGAGCTACAGATCCTTGGGAAAGTCATTTAGGAGGCATTATGAACACAATGGTTCCCGAAAGAGATATTCCGAGCCATCAAGGTCCCGATGCGCAAAGTGTTGACCCCGATCTTGATGTCATTACTACAGCAATAAAGGTACCCCAAACCTTAAGCCATTTACATTACTGGAACGTGAAGTTAAAAAAACAGGCCTCGAAGGAAGAAGTGCTGAATGCCTTTAAAACTTCCAGTCGCATCAAACTAATACAATATGATCAAGGTTTGGTTTCCAACAACACTATTAAGGAAATGTTTTTGGATATGGGAAGACCTTGGGGCGATATGTATGAAGTGGTCCTCTGGGAAGATATGTTGAAGGTGGTGGGCGATGAACTTTTCTATGCCTATGTGGTAGATAACCAGGCTATTGTTATTCCTGAAACCATTGATGCCATTCGCGCACTTACTGGAATCGAAACCGATCCAAACAAATCTATCGAAAAGACCAATGAAAGTCTTGGAATCAAATAAATTCATCTAAAATGAAAACAGATATAAATATTACAGAACTTTTAGGGGAAAAAGCAGCCTTCTATTTAGATCACGTTTGTGAAAAAATAACAAAGGATGAATTGCAAACCCCAAGTAAGAATAGTCTTGACAAGGTATTTGGCAATAGCAACAGAAATCCACAGGTACTACGAAGTCTTGCCCAATTGTATAACCACGGAAATCTGGCCGGTACCGGCTACTTGAGCATCCTGCCTGTGGACCAAGGCATTGAACATAGCGCAGCCTTTTCATTCTATAAAAACCCTGACTATTTTGACCCCGAGAATATTATAAAACTGGCAATAGAATCAGGGTGCAATGGTGTGGCATCAACCTTTGGGGTATTGGGATTAAACGCTCGAAAATACGCCCATAAAATCCCGTTTATTGTAAAGATTAATCACAACGAATTGCTCACCTACCCCAATAAATATGACCAAACATTATTTGGAAAAGTAAAAAATGCATGGGATATGGGAGCCGTTGCCGTGGGGGCCACCATTTATTTTGGTTCCAAAGAAAGCAACAGGCAACTCAACGAAATAGCCGAAGCTTTTGGAGAAGCACACAATCTGGGGATGGCTACCATTCTATGGTGCTATACACGAAATGAAGCTTTCAAAATAGAGAATGAAGATTATCACGCAGCGGCCGATATAACAGGACAAGCAAATCATTTGGGCGTAACCATTCAGGCAGATATCATCAAACAAAAATTACCAACCAATAATTTCGGATTTAAGGAAATAGGGTTTGGAAAATATGATGATGAAATGTACAAAATGCTTACCACAGACCATCCCATTGACCTATGCAGGTTGCAAGTTGCCAATTGCTATATGGGAAAAATAGGATTAATCAATTCCGGCGGAGGTTCCAAAGGCGAATCAGATATGACCGAAGCTGTGACAACAGCCGTCATCAACAAAAGAGCTGGAGGTTCGGGTTTAATTGTTGGAAGAAAAGCGTTTCAAAAACCCTTTGGGGAAGGCGTTGGATTATTGCAAATGGTGCAACAAGTATATCTGGAAAAGAGTATAACAGTGGCTTAACTTATTTATAAATATTGAAAGAAATAATTAGGAATCAAAAATTAAAACATTGTCATATTTAAAGCTAAAAGTTAAAGAACAACTACAATCAGAGAGAACTAAAATAAATGAGGCAAGATGGATCATACAAATCAGATTAACACTAAAATATCCATAGAAAAACTAGGGATCATACTTAGTCCAAGCAAATTGGGATTTGAGAATAATGGCGTGTTAAATCCAGGGATATTCCAAGAGGGTAAAGAAGTGCATATCTTTTACCGTGCCGTGGAAAATGGCAACTATTCCACCATTGGATATGCTAAAACTAATGAACATTTAGATCTTTTAGAAAGGAAGACGAGCCCTTTGATAACGCGTGATTTTGAATACGAAAAAATCGGCGTAGAAGATCCACGGATAGTTAAAATCGAAGACACTTTTTATTTAACATACACAGCCTATGATGGCATAAATGCCATGGGAGCTTTGGCGACTTCCAAAGACATGAAATGCTTTGAAAAAAAAGGAATCATCACGCCGCCTCTTAACTATAAAGAGTATGAATATCATCTTGAATATTGCAACCAGGACAAGTTGAACCCAAAATATTACCATTATTATAACCTGTTTGCGGAAATAGGAGTTGTCGATGAAAAACACAGGCTGTTACGGGATAAGGATATCGTACTCTTTCCCAAAAAGATAGACAATAAGTTTGTAATGCTACACCGTATATGGCCTGGGATACAAATCGTTAAGTTTGATAAGTGGGAAGACCTTACCAAAGAATTTTGGGAAGATCACATAATGAATCTTACAGATCATATTCTTATGGATCCGCTCTACAATTTTGAAGTAAATTATCTGGGAGCGGGTTGCCCACCAATAGAAACAGAATATGGCTGGCTGTTAATTTATCACGGGGTTTGTGAAACAAATATTGGAAAAACTTACCATGCTGCTGCTGCCCTTTTAGATATAGATGATCCTACAAAAGTACTTGGAAGATTACCTTACCCTCTTTTTTCCCCTTCAGAAAAATATGAAATAGAAGGCGTAGTCAATTATGTTGTATTTCCGACAGGAACCGCTTTGTTCGACGACGATCTTTACATCTACTATGGAGCAGCAGACAAGTATATTGCTGTAGCGAAAGTTAGTTTAAAGATACTGATCACTGAATTACTACTAAATAAAGTATAAAATTTATAAATGATAGAAGGCAATTTGTTATTAAATACCTTCAGAATTAAAACGCTGACACAATTTTAAAAATATGACTTATGAAGAAGAATTTAAAAATGATACTCATTTCTTCCTTTCCTCCACGGGAATGTGGCATTGCGACATTCTCGCAGGATCTTTCTAATGCAATACACCAAATTTACGGGCATACATTACCTGTAGAGATCTATTCTTTGGAAAATGATCAGGAAAAATGTGGAAAAAGAGATAACGTAACAGATACTTTGCATACACCAACATTAGCTGAATATAGAAGAGTTGCTAATGCCATAAATGAACGTGATGATGTAGGAATGATCTGTATTCAACATGAATTTGGTCTTTTCGGCGGAGACTTTGGCGAAAACATTCTGTCATTTATGCTGGCTGTTAATAAACCAATAATATTGGTTTTTCATACAGTGCTTCCTAATCCCGAAAGCAAATTAAAAAGTATTGTAACGGCTCTTTGTGATCTGTCTGAAAAAGTAATTGTCCTCACAGAGAATTCTCGAAAAATTTTGAGAAATGAATACAAAATAATCACAGAAAAAATAGAAGTGATACCTCACGGAACGCACAGTGTACTTTGGAAAGATAAGGAAAAACTAAAAACTAAATATGGATATACGGAGAACATCGTACTATCGACTTTTGGGCTTTTGAGCGCAAATAAGAATATTGAAACTGTTCTCCATGCTTTACCAGAAATTGTAGAAAAACATCCAAATGTTATTTATCTCATTTTAGGCAAAACCCATCCCGAAGTTATCAAAAATGAGGGCGAAAAATACCGTCAAAAATTGACAGATATTATTACCAACCTGAATCTCACAGCAAACGTTCAATTTGTTAATAAATATCTGGAACTTGAAGAGGTTTTGGAATATTTAAACCTTTCAGACCTGTATTTGTTTTCTTCCAAAGATCCTAATCAGGCAGTGAGCGGAACATTAGCGTATGCCATGAGTACAGGTTGTCCCGTTATTTCTACACCTTTTCCGCATGCAAAAGAGTTAATAAATGATTCTAATGGTATTCTACTAAATGATTTTAACAATCCAAAGCAATTCCAAGATGCCATTACCTGTTTATTAGAAAATAATGAAAAAAGAACAGAAATGGGTAGAAATGCATTTTCCAAAATGCGCGCTACCTGTTGGGAAAATGTAGCAATAGGATATGGACGGATCTTCGGAAAGATCACCAACAAAAATGAAGACTTGATTTATCAGTTACCTGAAATAAAAACCTTGCATTTTGAAGAATTAACGACCAATTTTGGAATGCTTCAGTTTGCTAAATTTGATACACCTGATCCTGCTTCCGGCTATACTTTAGATGATAATGCCCGGGCTCTGATTGCGATCATTATGCACTATGAAAAATTTAATAAAAAAGATTCTTTGCTTTTGGCAGCGAGATATCTAAATTTTATGGATTTCGTTCAGCAGGACGATGGCTGGTTTCAAAATTATGTAGACATTAATGGTGAAATTACCGCTCAAAATCTTGAGGTCAATCTGGAAGATGCAAATGGCAGAGCACTTTGGAGTTTAGGCTATGTTTTGTCAAAAAAACCTTTGCTACCTATAAATATGATTGCAACGGCTGAAAATTGTTTTGTAAAAGCCTTGCCAAATATTGCTGCACTTAACTCACCGAGAGCAATAAGTTTCGCATTAAAGGGTCTGTATTATTTCAATACCACTTCTGATAAAAGCATTAAAGAATTATCAGAAAAACTGGTGCAAAAATTATTGCGCTACTATGAAGTCACATCTGATCAGGACTGGAACTGGTATGAAGATTATCTTACCTACGCAAATAGCGTTCTGCCTGAAGCCATGATGTATGCGTACTTAATTTTAGGAAATAAAAAATACAAAGAAATAGCAGAAGTCACTTTTGATTTTCTTCTGTCTCAATATTTCATGAAAGGAAAAATTCAGGTAATTCCTAACAAAGGCTGGTTTCACAAAAGAAATGAACGCACATTTTTTGGAGAACAACCTATAGAGGTAGCTTACACTATGTTCACACTTGAATTATTTTATCAGGTAACGCAAAAAATTAAATATAAAGAACAGTTGCAAATTGCTTTTAGTTGGTTTCTTGGCAATAATCACCTGACTCAAATAATGTATAATCCTGTTAACGGCGGAAGTTATGACGGTTTGGAAAAGGAAAGTATAAATATTAACCAAGGTGCAGAATCAACAGTTTGTTTCCTTCTGGCGAGATTAGTTATTGATAAATGGGAGACGAAAAATGAATCCGAAACCTTTAATATTATGAGCTATGAATCCTGAAACGTCATATATTCTTACTATTAATGGTGGCTCTTCCAGTATCAAATTTTCTTTGTACAGGATGAAAGAACCACTTGAGAGGTTGCTGTATGGAGCGATAGAAAATATTGGCGCCAAAAAGACTAAATTCAATTTTACTACTGCTCATAATTCACAAAAAAGCAGTTATGATATTGAAGCTAAAAATCACGAACAAGCGGCGAACCATTTGGTTGACTGGCTGGAGAAGCAGCAAGACTTTACTTCAGTCTCAGCAATAGGGCATCGCATTGTTCATGGGATGCAACATACCGAACCAGAAATAATTACAGATGAGTTGTTGAATGAATTAAAAAAAATCAGCGACTTTGACCCTGAACATTTGCCCGAAGAAATAAGACTCATAGAAGTATTTAAGAAGCGCCATCCCGGCATAAAACAAATAGTCTGTTTCGATACTTCATTTCATAATTCCATGCCAGTGGTCGCAAAGTTATTATCTATTCCGCGTCGTTATTACGAAATGGGAATCCGCCGATACGGGTTCCATGGGCTTTCTTATGCGTACCTATTGGAGGAACTTGAACGTATCGCTGGAAAAGAAGCTGCAAAAAGCAAAATAATTTTAGCACATCTCGGTAACGGTGCAAGTCTCGCAGCAGTAAAAGACGGAAAAAGTATAGATACGAGTATGGGCTTTACGCCAACATCCGGATTGCCCATGGGCACACGCACGGGCGATCTGGATCCAGGGGTTGCTTGGTATTTAATGCATCATGAAAATTTGACGCCAAAGAAGTTTAGTAATCTTATTAATCACGAATCTGGCTTGCTCGGTATTTCAGAAACCAGCTCAGATATGCGTGAACTAATGAATTATGAAGAAACTGACAACCGTGCCGCCGAGGCCATCGCGCTGTTTTGCTATCAAACAAAAAAATGGATCGGTTCGTTTGCAGCGGCACTTGAAGGCTTGGATATAATAGTGTTCTCAGGAGGAATTGGGGAACATTCCCCCGAAGTGAGAAGCAAAATATGTGACGGTCTTGAATTTCTGGGAATAGAACTGGACGAGGTAAACAATATGAATAATGAAATAGTTATTTCCTCTAACAAAAGTAAAGTAAAGGTATATGTAATTAAAACTAATGAGGAATTGATGATTGCAAAACTGGTTGACAATTTTTTAAAATAATTATAAATATAAATATTATGAAAACAGAAACTATAAATACAGCAGCTGAAACCCTGTCGGCTGAGTTATTGCAAAAAATAAATGCCTACTGGCGGGCAGCAAATTATCTCTCTGTAGGCCAAATGTATCTTTGGGACAATCCGCTGATGCGACAATCGCTAAAACCGGAGCATATCAAACCCATGCTATTGGGTCATTGGGGCACTACGCCGGGACAGAATTTTATTTATGCCCATCTTAATCGTATCATAAAAAAATATGATCTGGATATGATTTATATTTCGGGACCTGGTCATGGTGGTCCAGCGATCGTGGGCAATGTTTATCTAGAGGGAACTTATAGTGAGATTTACCCGAAAATCAGTCAGGACGAAGAAGGTTTACAAAAATTGTTTAAGCAATTCTCTTTTCCAGGTGGTATCCCCAGCCATGTTTCGCCGGAGTGTCCTGGTTCTATCCACGAAGGTGGTGAGTTGGGATATTCTCTTAGCCATGCTTTCGGGGCCGCTTTTGATAATCCTGATTTGATTGTGGCCTGTGTAGTGGGCGATGGCGAGGCCGAGACAGGGCCGTTAGCCACTGCTTGGCATTCCAATAAATTCTTAAATCCTGTCACAGATGGTGTCGTACTACCTATTCTGCATTTGAATGGGTACAAAATTGCCAACCCAGCGGTGCTTGCTCGCATCAGTACTGAAGAATTGGAGCAGCTATTTAAAGGTTATGGGTGGAAGCCTTATTTAATTGAAGGCGATGACCCCATGGAAATGCACCAAATAATGGCGCAATTGATGGATAAAGTGATCGAAGAAATCAAAGCGATAAAAAACAACGCTGTTGAAAACACTGATGCTGAACGTCCCATTTGGCCTATGATTATTTTGAAATCCCCCAAAGGATGGACAGGGCCAAAGTTCGTAGATGGAATACCCATAGAAGGAACTTTTCGAGCCCACCAAGTTCCAATAACAGACCCTATCTCAAATCCTGAACATTTAAAACAATTGGAAGACTGGCTAAAAAGCTATAAGCCCGAAGAACTTTTTAATGAGCAAGGCCATTTTTTACGGGAACTACAAGATTTAGCACCATTAGGAAATAAAAGAATGGGTGCCAATCCACATGCCAACGGAGGCCTGTTGCTAAAGGAGTTGCGGCTACCTGATTTTCGTAATTATGGTTTTGAACAAAAGGAACGCGGTGAAACGGGACCAGGTGATACAAAAATTTTAGGAAAGTTTATAAGAGATGTGATGCTTGAGAATAAAGAGCAAAGAAACTTCAGGTTGTTTGGCCCTGATGAAACATTGTCAAACAAATTGAATGCAGTGTTTGAAGTGACTAACCGCCAATGGGAAGCACCAGTCATTGAAACAGATGAATTTTTAAAGAAAGATGGCCGGGTAATAGAAATGCTCAGTGAGCATCAGTGCGAAGGCTGGCTGGAAGGATATCTTTTAACAGGAAGACATGGATTGTTTAATTGTTATGAAGCCTTCATCCACATCATTGATTCTATGTTTAACCAGCACGCAAAATGGCTGAAAGTTACAGCAGAACTTCCATGGCGCAGGAAGATTGCCTCCCTGAATATTCTTTTGGCATCGCACGTCTGGCGACAGGATCATAATGGGTTTACCCATCAGGACCCAGGATTTCTCGATGTGGTAATGAATAAAAAAGCATCTGTTATACGAGTCTATCTGCCACCAGATGCCAATTGTCTTTTATCAGTAATGGATCATTGTTTTCGGAGTGAACACTACGTGAACGTGGTTGTGGCCGGAAAGCATCCCGCCCCACAATGGCTTTCAATGGAGGAAGCGGTCATCCATTGCACCAAAGGAATTGGTATCTGGACATGGGCAAGTAATGATAAAGATTCAGAACCTGATGTGGTGATGGCCTGTGCGGGGGATGTGCCTACCTTGGAGACTTTGGCAGCAGTATCCATATTACGTGAAAAATTGCCAAATCTAAAAATAAGAGTCGTCAATGTGGTCGATTTAATGAAGTTACAATCCGAGAAAGCACACCCACATGGGTTGAATGATGCCGACTTTGATATGTTGTTTACGAAAACCAAACCGGTCATTTTTGCCTTTCATGGATATCCATGGTTGATTCACAGACTCACCTATAATCGCAGTAACCATATTAACTTTCACGTACGCGGGTACAAAGAAGAAGGCACAATCACTACCGCTTTTGACATGACGGTACTTAACGATATGGATCGTTTTCACATGGTACAGGATGTTCTGGATCGCTTGCCAAATCTGGGTGACGAAGTAGCTTATCTCAAACAGGAAATGCAGGACAAGTTGATCGAGCATAAACACTATATCCGCAAAAACGGACTTGATATGCCTGAAATTAGAAACTGGAAATGGAAAAATTGAGGATGGAGCATTCAATAGACAAGATTAGAAGTGGGGAGAATCAGGTAAACAGAGCCTTCCCTAAATGGCTTTTTTCCGATTGTCTGGAAAAAAATAAAGTTTCAAGAAAGGAAATTTTATAATCAAATAATAGAGCGAAACTTTAATAAATACTAAAAATTGAAAATTATGGACCGAGTAAAAAATAAAGTAGCCATTGTCACAGGAGGTGCCTCTGGCCTAGGAAAATCAAGTGCAATTTTATTGGCACGCGAAGGCGCTAAAATTGTAATTACAGATTTGGATGAAGAAAACGGAAATAAAGTAGTCCAACAAATCAAAGATAATGGCGGTAAGGCAATATTCAGCAAACAAGATGTATCCAAAGAAGATCAATGGAAAAAGGTAATCGAGACTACGCTTAAAACATTTGGAAAGCTACATATTCTGGCCAATGCTGCTGGTATAGCAATCGGTAAAAACGTAGAAGAGATCACGCTTGGAGAGTGGAAAAAACTTTTAAGCATCAATTTGGATGGCAGTTTCCTAGGTACTCAATACGCTATTAAGGCAATGAAAGAATCCGGAGAAGGTGGTTCAATCATTAACTTTTCTTCGATTGAAGGCCTTATTGGCGATCCCAATTTAGCGGCATATAATGCAAGTAAAGGAGGTATAACTCTATTTACCAAGTCCGCTGCACTTCATTGTGCTAAACAAGGTTACGGCATTCGGGTCAATTCAATTCATCCTGCCTATATATGGACGCCATTGGTTGAAAGTCTCCTTAAAGCCCAAGGTGATTTTGAGGAAGGTAAAAAGCAATTAGAAAGCCTGCATCCTATAGGGCATTTGGGAGAGCCAGATGATATAGGTTATGGAGTCGTGTATCTAGCTTCAGATGAATCAAAGTTTATGACCGGTTCAGAATTGGTAATCGATGGTGGTTATACTGCCCAATAAAAGTCAAATCTAAAATTAAAAAAACTATGAAAAACATTCTCGTACCTACAGACTTCTCAGAAAACTGCAATAAAGCAGCAGAACTCGGAATTAAATTGGCTAAGCTTTATAAATCCGAAATCCATTTTTTTCATTTGATGAAAACCCCTGTTGACTGGATAAAGTTAGATAAACAAAAAGAAATGCAGTATCCCGAAACAGTGAAACAAATTGGGAGCGCTAAAGCTGCTTTACGCGAACTGGAAAAAGAAGCGGAACATGAAAGCCTTGAATGCAGAATCTTTCTGGAATTTGATGGTGGACAAACTAATATCCTTAAACATTCTGGTCATTTTCATCACGATTTTATTGTTACAGGAAGTAGCGGCACCAGTGGCGGAGTACGTGAGTTACTTGGAAGTAATGTAGAAAACATTGTAAGAAATGCTGATGTCCCAGTAATTGTCGTTAAGAACCAAGAAGTATCCTTTCCTTTTAAGGATATCGTATTTGTTTCAGATTTTCTTCAAGATGTGAATGAAGCATTTAAGCAAGTAATTTCAATTGCCGAAAAATGTGGAGGACATATTCACTTATTAAGAGTCAATACTGACACAGACTTTAATAGTATTGAACAAGGTCTTGATCCCATCAAGAAATTTTTGAAAAACTTCCCTGCCTTAGATAACTACTCTATGAATGTATATAATGAGCCTGACGTGGAAACCGGTATAAACAATTTCCTACAGTACAAAAATGCTGATTTGATTGCTATGTGCACCAGCGGACGCACTGGGTTTTTAAGCCTCTTCTCCAAAAGTATTGCTGAAGGTGTAACTAATCACTCAGAATTGCCTGTGATGACCATTAAAATATAACCATGAATAAATCAGTCCTAATAAAAAAATATTCCGGTGAGCTCCAGACCTTTGACATCAACAAACTCATCAACTCCTTACGGCGCTCACAAGCAAAGGAAGATATTGTTCAGGATATTGCCTATAAGGTACAAGAGCAACTCGAAGAAGGAATGACCACAAAAGAAATCTATCAAATGGCATTTAAAATGCTAAAAGGCAAATCCAGAGTAAGTGCTTCAAAGTACAAACTCAAAAAAGCCCTGATGGAATTGGGACCATCTGGTTTTCCTTTTGAAAAATTGGTGGGAAAATTATTTGAGCATGAAGGATATAAGACACAAGTTGGTGTAATCGTACAGGGTAATTGTGTGCAGCACGAAATAGATGTGATAGGGCAAAAAGATAACCACCATTATATGATTGAGTGTAAATATCATAGCGACCAAGGAAGGACTTGTAATGTAAAAATACCACTCTATATCCAGTCGAGATTTTTGGATGTAAAAGCGAAGTGGGAAAATCAAAAAGGGCACGAGTCTAAACTTCATAAAGGAGGTTTGTACACCAATACTCGTTTTACATCAGATGCGATACAATACGGTAAGTGTGTGGGATTGTTATTGACAAGTTGGGATTATCCAAAGGGGAATGGCCTTAAAGAACAAATAGATAAGTCTGGCTCCCACCCACTAACCGCTTTAACAACGCTCACAAAAGCCGAAAAAACAAAATTATTGGATAAAGGTATCGTGCTCTGCAAAGAGCTTCACGAAACACCTACTCTATTAAATCAAATCGGAATAGATAAAACAAGACACAAAAAGATTTTAGAAGATTCAGAAGCGCTATGTAAAAGCACGTAACAATTAAAGATAAAAAGTTTAACAATTTTAAAAACAAAACTTATGAAAACTGAAGAATTAAAACAACAGAGCAACATAGATTTCGAACCATTTTACGAAGCCTTGGAAGATGATACCAAATTACTGGAAGAGGCTTTTGAAACAGTTTTGGAGATGGTAAGTACCGACCCAAAAGTTGCCAAGAAAATAGCGCAACTTATTAAAGAAGATTTTCACGGCTTATATAAGGAAGTTGTGGCTTTACACACAACTGAAAAAGACCAAAGTAATGCCACTTCTTGTTGTGGTGGTCACTAACTGGTGAATTGCCTTTTGGTGCAAATTAAATACAGCAACCTAAAAATAACTACAAATGAAAAACAATAAAATAAACATCCACTTTTTAGGGGCGGCAGGTACTGTAACCGGCTCAAAATATTTAGTGGATACGGGAGAGAGAAAGATACTCATAGACTGCGGACTTTTTCAAGGGTTAAAGGAATTGCGTCTTAAAAACTGGGAACATCCACCAGTTGAAGTTTCAGAAATTGATATGGTTTTGCTAACACACGGCCATTTGGACCATACTGGATATTTACCAAGACTGGTCAAACAAGGATTTAAAGGACCCATTTACGGTACTAATCCCACTTTGGATATTGCAAAAATCATACTTAATGATAGTGGCAAAATACAGGAACAGGAAGCTGAACGTGCCAATAAGGAAGGTTATTCAAAGCATAGCCCAGCAGAACCACTCTACGATTTAAAAGATGTAGAAAAAACCATTCCACATTTTAAGGGTATTCCGCAAGCTCAATGGATTCCATTGTTTGATGGTATAAGGGCTCGATTTCAATATAACGGACACATTCTGGGTGCTACTTACATCGAGTTGGATGTACACGGAAAACGTTTTGTTTTTTCAGGAGATATTGGAAGAACGAACGATTTACTATTGTATCCACCTCTAAAACCAAAAAAGGCCGATGTACTTTTCATTGAATCCACTTATGGTGGAAGGTTTCATCCAGATGAAGTGGAAGCACTTCCACAGATTGAAAAATTGGTCAACGACACCATTAATAAAGGAGGAAGTTTATTCGTTCCAAGTTTTTCAGTAGAACGCGCCCAACTAATGATGCTGATTTTTTGGAAATTATTGAAAGAAAAGAAAATTCCAAAAGTTCAAATGATAATGGATAGCCCAATGGGTGCAAGTGTATTGGAGCTGTTCCATCGAACAAGGGATTGGCACAGATTGGAAGACAACGAATGTGATGAAATGTGCTCGAACTTTACCGTTGTAAGCAGTTATCGTGAAACAATGGAATTGCGAACTGATAATAAACCAAAAATCGTGATTGCCGGAAGCGGAATGCTCACAGGAGGCAGAATGCTCAATTATCTTGAAACACAGGCACAAAACCCTAATAATACGTTGCTTTTTGTGGGTTACCAAGCTGAAGGAACTCGCGGAAGAAAATTGCTGGAAGGCGAAAAGGAACTAAAAGTGTACGGAAAATGGGTGTCTTTTAAAATGCAGGTAGCAGAAATTGAAGGTCTTTCGGCACACGCAGACCACGCAGAACTTATGGATTGGATGAGTAAGATAAAAAACAAGCCAGAACGGATTTTCATAGTTCACGGCGAAAATGAAGGTGCGCAAGCTCTTCAAAAAGGCATCAAAGAAACCTATGGTTGGGATGCTCAAATACCACAATTGTACACTATTGAAGAAATAGAATAAATCATAAAACCTTAATAATTCAGAAAGATATGGAACAACACTCAAACATATTAAAATATAAACATCTCGGAATTTATACGCAAAATGAGAATGTGGTATATATGCGAGAAGATTGCCACGTCTGTATTTCAGAAGGTTTTGAAGCATTGACCCGAATTAGAATATCCAATACAAGCACTTCGATAGTTGCAAGTCTTAATATTTTAAATTCAGATATTCTGATGCCCAATGAAATTGGACTTTCAGATTCAGCTGCCGAAAAACTAAATGTTTCCCCAAATGAAACCTTATACGTTTCACACTTGGAGCCAATTGAATCCTTAAGCCACGTTCGGGCGAAAATCTATAATCAAAAGCTCGATTACAAAGCTTTTAGCGAAATAATAACCGATATCGTTGAAGGTGATTATTCCAACATACACCTTTCCGCATTTATAACAGCCTGCGCAGGTGACCGATTGGATATTAATGAGATATCCGATCTCACGAAAGCGATGATCGCTTCAGGGAAGCAATTGAATTGGAACAAAGAAATCGTAGTCGATAAGCATTGTATTGGTGGATTACCTGGAAATAGAACGACGCCATTGATAGTTGCTATCGTTGCCGCTTATGGACTTACAATGCCAAAAACCTCTTCCCGAGCCATCACTTCGCCGGCAGGCACAGCAGATACAATGGAAGTATTGACCAATGTTACGCTTTCTTCCGAAGAAATAAAAAATGTAGTAGAAAATGAAGGTGCTTGCATCGTGTGGGGAGGAACGGCGCAATTAAGCCCTGCGGATGATGTGCTTATAAAAATTGAAAAAGCTTTGGATATTGATAGCGAAGGGCAATTGATTGCTTCGGTACTATCAAAAAAAGCTGCGGCAGGTTCCACACACGTTGTTATTGATATTCCTGTAGGAGAAACCGCCAAGGTACGTAGTACGGAAATGGCACAGCAATTAAAAGAACATATGGAAACGGTGGGCAAAGCTGTTGGTCTAAAAGTAAAAGTTGTTATTACCGATGGTACGCAGCCAGTTGGAAGAGGTATTGGTCCAACATTAGAAGCCATCGATATATTAAAGGTCTTAAAAAATGAAGCTAATGCACCCAAAGACCTATTGGAAAGAGCGTTGTTTTTGGCAGGGGAACTATTGGAGCTTTCTGGAAAAGTTGAAAAAGGAAAAGGAAGGAGAACTGCACAAAAAGTACTCGAATCTGGAAAAGCTTATGAAAAATTTATCGCCATTTGTAAAGCCCAAGGTCGCTTTTCAAAACCAGTTTTAGCACCCTATAAAATCGAAATTAAAGCAGAAAAATCAGGAGTTTTAAAAAGAATCGATAACAGAAAGATTGCTAAACTCGCCAAGCTTTCGGGTGCACCGCAATCTAAATCGGCAGGGATTTCATTGAATGTACATTTGAACGACAAAATTGAAAAAGACCAATTACTGTACACGCTTTATGCAGAATCCAAAGGCGAACTTAATTATGCTATGGAGTACTACAAAAATCACAATGACATAATTAAAATAAATTAATATAAGACGTAAGAAAGAAAAGAGAAAAGAATATGAACAATAAAAAACATACAAGAAATGACCGTGGCATTTTGCTGTTGGGTAGTTTGGCGGTTATCGGAGCGATAATAAGTGTAATAGCGGATTATTTTTCCGGTTGGTCCGATAATACAAACGCTATGACTACTGCCTTTTCCCTTAATTTGGAGAACATAAGGGGATTATTTGAGTATAAGCCTCGTTGGACTTATATACTCGGAAATTATTTGGCGATTTTTTTCCTACCGTTTCATATTATAGGTTCTTATCTGATATACCTCGCTTTAAGACCCGTTAATGAAAAATATGCGAAGTTCTATTTTTATCCTGCGGCATATCTTGCCGTACTTGGTCTGGCTATCACGGCACTTATGCATTTGTTGCTGACATTATTCAATCGGGCAATGAAGACTTGATGCTTAAAATGTTGGATTATTGGTTATACTGGGGTGCGTTTTTAGTAGTGGGTTACTCAATATTGTCAATTTATGCATTTGCCTTAATCCTTAAGAAGAAATCGATATTTCCTAAATGGGTTGCCTTTTTAAGTCCATTAAGCATAATCGTAATAACGACTATTATTAATTTCATTTTACCAAGTAGTATGTCTGGTATAAAAACCTTTTTAACCGTAACGGGACTAAACCTGCCTTTAGCTATTTTTTATTTTATAACAACAAAATATTTGTTGAAAGAAAAAAAAGTGGATTTGATTTTCCCTTAACTATTAAATTAAAAATTATGAAAACAATATTATTCAGTCTTCCTGAAAACGAAAAACTCACAGAACTTTTAGCAACGAAAATGGATGCCGAAGTAGGCAAAGCTACTTTGCGCAACTTCCCTGATGGAGAATCCTATACACGTATATTATCTGATGTAAAGGATAAATGTGTGGTATTGGTCTGCACCTTGCACGAACCAGACGAAAAATTGTTACCACTCTACTTTTTGAGCCATACGGCAAAATCGCTTGGAGCGATGTGTACTTGTTTGGTAGCACCATATCTCGCCTATATGCGTCAGGACAAAGTATTTAATGAAGGTGAAGGCGTTACTTCAGGCTTCTTCGGTAAATTGATTTCAGGTTTCGCCGATAGCATTACAACTGTTGACCCTCACTTGCATAGGATAAGTTCTTTGGGGGAAGTCTATCATATCCCCAATAAAGTAATCCACGCAGCTGATGCTATTTCAAACTGGATAAAAGAAAACATTGAAAACCCTGTTCTTATCGGTCCCGATTCTGAAAGCGAACAATGGGTTTCAGAAGTTGCTAAAAATGCAGGAGTACCATTTACGGTATTGCAAAAAGTGCGTCACGGTGACCGTGATGTAGAGGTCTCGGTTCCTGATGTAGATAAATACAAGGATGCCACACCTATTTTGGTAGATGATATTATTTCAACTGCGCGCACAATGATTGAAACTGTGAAACACCTAAAAAAAGCAGGAATGAAACCACCAATATGCGTTGGCATTCACGCAGTTTTTTCGGGTAATGCCTATCAGGATTTGTTGGATTCCGGTGTAGAAAAAATAGTAACCTGCAACACCATTCCGCATCCTTCAAATGCTATTGATTTGAGCGACGTAATAGCAAAAGAAGTAAAGAAATTAATGCACCATATATGAGAAAACAAAGCTTCATACTATTTTTCATCCTATTCAACCTCACGATGAATGGACAAACTGAAATGCTCATTGGGCAGATTTCAGGCAGAGTTGTAGTTCGGGAAAATTTTGATGATGAAGGTGCTTTTTTGAACAAGCAAACCTTTAAAGCGGGAAAAATTATTGAGAAGAATGGATTTTATGAAATCGAAGTAATCACAGAACTATTTGATAAAGACAAAATATCTACTGACAAATACACAACGACGTATCGCTGTAAACCAGATGAAGCCAGTATAATGGTAATGGCATTTCCGTTTTCCAACCCAAAATCAAAGGAAACCGAAATCAACACCACTTCTAAAAATTTTAAAGAACTATACGATTTGGATAATCTGGAGGATATTGAATTGGAAATGAGTTTTGATTCGGGTTTGTTAAATTTCTTTGGTTCAAAAAGCAGTATCAAGATTTACGACCGAAAATTAGCGGATAACAAAAACAATATTAAATCAAAAATCAATATTAAGGCGTATGCGTGGGGAATTCGCATTAAGCAACTCAACTATATCGTTAACGAGAAATTGAATGAAAATGATTTATTGACCTTTCAGAAATTTACCGAAGCCGATGGTAGTTATTTTACAATCAACTATAAATAAAAACAAATGAAAAGTTACGACACCCTTTCAGAAGCTATTAACGATTTACAGGCGAACGAATATCCCTACGACTTCAATTTAACGCCTGAATGTTTGAAATGTGCTTCGCTGAAAATTGAGATTCATCCTGAAGATTTTAAAGTAGATAAAACCTATCGCTTTGAGGGAATGAGCAGCACTGATGACAATAGCATTCTTTATGCAATATCTTCTAAAGATGGAATTAAAGGACTTTTGGTAGATGCCTACGGTATGTATGCAGAAAACATTTCAGAAGCAATGCGAAAAAAATTACGATAACACTTAAACACTATTATATATGGAAAATCACACCCAAATAGCACTGAGACTAAAAAATATTTAAAACAGTAAAACAACTAAAGATATGAAAACAAGCAATATTAATGTACACGACATGCTATCTGTGTGGAGTGTAGAAGAAGTGGAAAAACACATCAGCGAGGTACCCGGTGTCGAAAGTGTCACAATGAATTACGATACAAAAACCGCCACAGTTCGTTATGACGAAACCCGTCTGGATGTTGCGGATATCAAAACCGCTGTGCGGCAAAGAAGCTATGAGTCCTTCGATCAAAAAGAAAAAGAGGAGTCTGAAACCAAACCGATTGAAAAGGAGGAGAATCCTGATACCATTTCGCCCACCGCTTCAGCAGATTTACCAACCGAAAAAGAAGAGAAAACAAACTCATCTGAGATAAAACAGACTGAAGAAAGGGACAAATCTGAGACCAAACCAACTTCAGAGACCGAAAATCTTGATGTTACTCCACCCAGTGGAACGGCAGGCAAATCTGAAAAAGTAAAAGATGAAGAAAAATCATCTGTAACCGTACAACCAGAAGAAAATGACAAACCTGAAGTCAAACCAACTTCAGAGATCGAAAATCTCGATGTTACTCCATCTAGTAAAACGGCAGGTAAATCTGAAAAATTAAAAGATGATGAGAAATCATCTGCAACCTTACAACAAGAAGAAAAGGACAAACCTAAAGTCAAATCAACAACAATTGGGGAGAAGAAAGAGGCAGATAATGCTGGTATCGATCAAAGTAAAATGGACCATTCAAAAATGGATCATTCAAAGATGGACCACTCGAAAATGAAAGATCCAAAATCAAACGATCATAGTAAGATGAACCATTCTAAAATGGACCATTCAAAGATGGATCATGGAGATCACGATGCTATTCCTATGGGAATGGCAGGCCATGACCATCATAAAATGATGATTGCCGACTTCAAGAAACGCTTTTGGGTAACGGTTGCACTTACAATTCCCATATTGATATTCTCGCCAATGATCCAAGGATTTTTCGGATATGAATTTTTACTTCCGGGTAATCCATATATACTTTTTGCTCTTTCTACTATTGTGTATTTCTATGGTGGATGGCCATTTCTTAAAGGTTTTGTTTCAGAAATAAAGAATGGTGCACCAGGAATGATGACGCTTATATCTATGGCCATAAGTGTCGCTTATTTCTATAGTTCTGCAACTGTATTTGGTCTGCAAGGTGTTGACTTTTTCTGGGAATTGGCGACTCTAATCGCAATTATGCTTATTGGCCATTGGATAGAAATGAAAAGTGTTTTAGGAGCCTCTAAAGCATTACAGCTTCTCGTAAGCATGATGCCTGCTGAAGCTCATAGGGTAAAAGGAGATACTATTGAAGATATTTCACTTGAAGATTTATTAAAAGACGATGTGATATTGGTAAAACCCGGAGAGAAGGTTCCTGCTGATGGTATTATAATAGAAGGCTCAAGTTATCTAAACGAATCTATGCTTACCGGAGAATCGAAACCAGTAAAAAAAGATGAAAAAGATAAAGTAATTGGCGGTTCAGTTAACGGTAATGGCAGCATAAAGGTAAAAGTAGAACATACAGGTAAAGACAGTTACCTCAACAAAGTAATCACAATGGTTGAGGAAGCTCAAAAAACCAAGTCCAAAATGCAAAACCTTTCGGACAGGGCTGCAAAATGGTTGACATATATTGCTTTGGGTATCGGTTTTGGAACATTGGCAGTTTGGTTGCTTTTAGGCTTCCCATTTGTATATGCATTGGAACGAATGGTTACTGTTATGGTCATTGCTTGTCCACACGCACTTGGTCTTGCAATTCCTCTAGTAGTTGCTATTTCTACCTCAGTATCTGCACAAAATGGATTATTGATTCGTAATAGAACGGCTTTTGAAGAATCACGTAAAATTTCAGTGCTGCTTTTTGACAAAACAGGAACATTGACCAAAGGAGATTTTGGTGTTACCAGAATTGAATCTGTAAATGATTCCTATTCAAACGAAGAAATTTTGAGACTGTCCAGTGCCTTGGAACAAAGTTCAGAACATCCTATTGCCGTGGGAATTATAAAAAAAGTCAGAGAAGACAAAATTGACATCCCAAAACTTGAAAACTTTAATGCGATTACTGGTAAAGGTGTGGAGGCAAATGTAGAAGGGAAGCAAGTAAAAGTGGTTAGTCCTGGTTATTTAAGGGATGAAAAAATAGAAATTCCAAAAGATGCTTTTAGTGATGCTGCTGAAACTGTTGTATTTGTATTAATTGATGGGCAACTAGCTGGATATATTGCTCTTGCTGATGAAATAAGACCAGAATCTGCTGAAGCTATTAAAATATTCAAAAAGAACAATATCAAAGTCATAATGGCAACTGGAGATAATGAGATCACGGCAAAAGCAGTGAGCGATAAGCTTGGTTTAGACGGCTACTATGCAGAGGTTTTACCTCATCAGAAAGTTGAGCTAGTTAAAGAATTACAAGGAAAAGGCGAGTTTGTGGCTATGACGGGAGATGGTGTAAACGATGCACCAGCATTAGCGCAAGCAAACGTTGGTATAGCCGTTGGTTCGGGTACAGATGTAGCTGCTGAAACTGCCGATATTATTTTGGTAAATAGCAACCCACAGGATATTGCTAACCTAATCTTATTTGGTAAAGCAACCTACAATAAAATGATTCAAAACTTGATATGGGCAACAGGTTATAATATTGTGGCCATTCCACTAGCTGCTGGGGTGCTATACTCATCAGGCTTTGTTTTAGGACCAGCAGTAGGTGCTGTACTAATGAGTTTGAGTACTATTATTGTGGCCATTAATGCCCAATTATTAAAACGGAAAATCGGTAAAAAATAAATGAAAAGAAAAGAAAAACTCAGCAGGATATTTTTAATCCTGTTGAGTTTATTTGTAGTGATGTTGGGCTATGGCATATTGTTACCAACCCTGCCCTACTATACCGAAAGATTAGCCTTAGCAGATAATCTCGATCCCGACCTTATCAATTTTCATATAGGATTGCTCACAAGTATTTATCCTTTTTTTCAACTTCTCTTTGTAGTAGTTTGGGGAAAGCTCTCTGATAGATATGGTCGTAAACCTATTATAATTATTGGTCTTATTGGTTTTGTAATTATGCAATTACTTACGGGTCTAGCCACATCTCTGACAATGCTATATGTAGCTCGAATTTTTGGCGGTATATTCACTTCTTCGGTTATTCCTGTCAGCAACGCATATTTAAGCGACATTACTTCTGAAAAACGAAGAACAAAAATAATGGCCTGGTCTGGTGTTGCCATTAGTTCAGGAGTTATTTTCGGTCCCGTTATTGGAAGCTTTCTCTCCCAGACGGATTTACATTTACAATATTCTATGGGCCTGCTACATTTAGACCGATTTTCTATACCATTTTTATTCGCTGCCCTACTCGGATTGATTGTTCTTTCCATTGTGTTGAAATGGCTTAAAAACACCCCTCGTGTAAATAAGTTCACGGCACATAAAGTGGGCTTGCGATTCATATTTTGCAAATACTTTATCGTATTACTAATACTATCCTTTGTAGTCCAATTTATATTGACCTTATTTGAAACGGTTTTTTCAATTTACGGAAAAGATGACTTAGGTTTTAACAGCAAACAAGTTGGTATTGGCTTTATGTTATGTGGTGCTATCATGGCTGTTCTACAGCCCGTTTTTGCTACTTATGGAGAAAGATTTTTAACCACAAAGAAACAAATCACACTAGGATTATTCATATCCGGACTATCCTTGATTATCTTTCCATTTTTTAAGAATGAATTTTTCGTATATGGACTAATCGTTGTTTTTGCTGCTGGCATTGCTATGGTAATACCTAATTTATTATCGGCCGTTTCATTAACTTCTAAAGAAAACACGGGTCGAAATATATCAATACAGAGCTCGACCAATAGTATTGGTCAGATTCTAGGTCCCGTTTTAGGAACTTGGCTTCTTGCTGGTGGTATTTACTATCCTTTCATGATTTCTGGAAGCATTACCTTGGTTGCTATAGGCTTTGTGTTCTTCCTTAAGACCCCAGACAGGCACATAGATGACCATCCACAGACAGCAATTATTGATAACTAGCCCAATTTTAAAGTCCTGAATATTTTGTGTAAGTCAATTCATGTGAAGGCTTCCGTATAAATAATACAGTCATAAAATTGGATCCTTCATATTTGTACCATGAAAGTAATTGAATTATCTCACGTTTGAGTTCACTATTCGCCAACATAATGACAATGCTATAGCAAGAATCCTTACCCTTCTGAGCTTTAGGTTTAAGACTTAAATCCCGGTAAATGTTATACAGGAATATCCCACCCTGATATTATGGACTTTAAACCCAATAATATTATTGAAATAATAGATGGATACAAATGGACAAAACCGAATCGATGGTTGTAACCAAAAAGCACTAGGTGTTCAGATAAGCAAGAACTGAATATTGTTTAAACTAATTTTTGATTCAAACATCGTCTGTAAATTTCCCTTTATATATTTGAACAAATAACAAAACTTATGAAAATACATCT
Source organism: Gelidibacter sp. (assembly GCF_053579655.1). NCBI lineage: Bacteria > Pseudomonadati > Bacteroidota > Flavobacteriia > Flavobacteriales > Flavobacteriaceae > Gelidibacter > Gelidibacter sp. The sequence goes on from NZ_JBMDWE010000007.1 coordinate 59,649, forward strand.
TAATCTACTAATTACGAGTAGCTTAAATCGAGGTGCGTAATTCGGTGCGTGCTTAATGAATCCATACCAATAACCAACTGATAATCAGAATTTTAATTAAATAATAATAATCCCTCTTTCTCCGCAAGGAATGCATCAAATTCCACTAAAACCCGATAAACACTATGTTTATCGGGTTTTTTAATTTTCACAAATAGCAATTAATCACAAATAACACCAACTTATAAGGGGCACATTCGGTGTCACTTCCAAGACTTCCCAAGTGACACCGAATACCGGATCAAGTCAAAAAGTTGTGGGATTTTAAGATTACGCATAAATTGTTGTTAGTCTATATAAAAAAGGGGGTGCGGTCGCTTTGTGCAGGTAGTTTAAATCCAGTACACTTTTGAGCTGCGGTAGAAGTTGTGCTCGGGAACGCATTCACTCAGTAAAAATCGGGTGAACAACTTTTTTTGATAAGTCCTTTTGCCTTGCATATAAACAAATTATGATTTTATTCGCCCGATAATGTATTATTCAATTAACTTTATCAACAGAGTTGTGCAACAGGCACACCGTGTAGAAACAATTGCGCTTTAATGCTTATACAAAGGTAGTTTCACGTTTGCTGCGTCTGATATTCCTGCGGAAAGTCTTCACATACAAACCCACAACTATTCTTATACATAAAGGTTGTGGTTAATGCTAAAAAAAATCACATTTGAAAATATTGACCAAATTAAAGGCTAAAGTAAAAATCTTAAAAAGCCAAGTTCATATTTTGAGGATTGCATATTCGGATAAACGAACACCTCTTATTGCAAAACTCTTAATTGGTTTGACAGTTGGATATTTATTAAGTCCAATTGATTTAATCCCTGATTTTATACCCATTTTAGGACTACTTGATGATTTAATTATAGTTCCAATACTAATAAGTATTTCCATTAAATTGCTACCTGAAATAGTACTATCGGATGCCAAAAAAGAATTAAAGACTAATCCTGATAAAATTAAAAAGAACAATTGGTTTTTTGCTATATTAATAATTATATTTTGGATTTGCATTATTTACGTTGCTTTTAAAATTTATGAAAAACAAAGCGGAAAGCACTAACCACAGCAATGGGGAAGCCTACAATCAATCCTGAAATATTTGTTTCATACAGGATCCATGCTTTATCCGTACACCGTCCATTCTTTATCCATTGGGATAGGTTAGTAGAAAGACATTTTTTTATGGTTGTTTTTTTTCTCTCCTTTAGATTTCAATTGAGTCGATTCGACTATTGAAAATCCTTTATTACTTTCTCATCTTTCGAAAATTGCCATCAAGCCTTAATTGTTGAAAATAATTTCCAAATCAGCCAAGCCAATTAGTCTTTTACATGCCCACCCTCCCACTTTTGCAATTGCCGTTGAAATTATTCAAGTCCTTGATTGCTCCATTTGAACCATCTTCGCATTTGGACCTGGCAAATATAAATTCGGCGATTTTCTTAAGGTTGGTTTACCACTGACATTAAATTTATTTATTCTAATGTTGATTTTGGTGGCTGTTTTTTGACCTTTAAAATGAGAGCTCATTTAATAAACTCGAAACCATTTAAATCGCTTATCTTTGTTATATAACTGATACACATACCTCTCAGAAGTATCAAGGGATAGATATTTCATTAATTTCATCTTAATAACAAGGACAATTTCTTAAAAAATGCCGTTGAAATTAAAATTGAAAAAAGCTAAATAACCCTATGACACTATTATTAATTTATCTTTTAGTTGTTCTACTAATCTCATTTTTATGTTCCATTGTGGAAGCCGTCTTATTATCTATCCCCATTTCATTTTTGAAATCAAAATCTGAATTTGGAGACCAAAATGCAAGTGCCATGTTAAAACTAAAAGAAGACATTGATAAACCCATATCGGCAATATTGTCTTTGAACACTGTGACACATACCGTTGGAGCGGCTGGAGTCGGTGCCCAAACTACAGTTTTATTTGGAGACGCGTATTTCGGGATTGTTTCTGCCACATTTACGCTTTTAATTTTAGTTTTGACTGAAATTATACCAAAAACAATAGGTACAAACTATAACAAGGAATTAGTCGGCATCTCATCCAAAATTATTAAAGGGATGATTATTATTATTTATCCATTAGTCTGTCTTTCTTCTATACTAACAAAAATGTTATCAAGAGAAAAACCTAATTTAACAACTAGCAGGGAGGAAATTTCAGCATTAGCAAGTATCGGTACCCAAGAGGGTATATTTGTGGATAAAGAAAATATAATCATTCAGAACTTAATAAAATTAAAAGGTTTGAAAATAAAAACTGTTATGACTCCTCGAATTGTTGTCGTAACGGCAAATGAGGAAATGACTTTACAAGAATTTCTAAAAAATAAAGAATTTTTACATTTTTCAAGAATTCCAATATTTCAAGAAAATAAGGACAACATAACCGGGTATATTTTCCGTGAATCAGTATTTGAAAAATTAGCTGAAGATCAGTTTGGTTTAAAACTTAAAGACATTAAACGTGATATTACCACTTTTCCAAAAAATATAACTCTCTTTGAGGCTTGGGAACAACTACTGCTCCAAAAAGAACACATCTCGTTAGTTGTTGATGAATATGGTGGTATGGATGGCATTACAACAATTGAAGATATCATAGAAACATTACTTGGTTTTGAGATTGTAGATGAAAAAGACAAGATTGAGGACATGCAACAGTACGCATTGAAAAGGTGGCAAGAAAAACAAAAAAAATATGAGCACTTGAAAAATGAAGAATAACATAAGTAAACGTTATCCAGGCTCATATGTGGTTTCTCAACTAATGAAACTTTTTCAGAAATGACAAAAAAGAATTTTCAAGGAAGCTCTTTTCCAGAAATGGAGCTTTTCTGGTAATGAAGAGGAATGTGTTTCCGTGTTATAAAAATGAAAAGTTATCGTTCTACCGGAGTTGATCGGACGTGACTTCAAAGTTGCATATTGCAATGTCTGTATTGAGATAAACTAAAATAGGGTTTTCGCGCTTCCCGACTTTTTTCGTTAATGAGCGGGCAAGTGGAATGAAAATCGTAGACTTTAGAGTTGGGTCGGGGACTTTTCTAATGATGCGATTTGAACGTATTCGAGTTTTTCGTGGAATGGAGCGCCAATGGGCTAGTGATATCTGTACTTATTTTCGATCTCAGATTAAATGAAATTTTGTACTCCCCCTCTCTTTGAGATGGTCCCTCTAAATTTAATGAATTAAAAACAGTCATCTCATTAACTAAAAATGAGATGACTACTTTGATTATTTTTTAGAATCAGCAATCGAGACTTTACGGAATTCCTTTAATAATTTTTCCAAAGCTAACGACGATTTTCTTGCCCTTGTTCCTGCAGCTTTGTTTCCACTTTCTAATTGCATTTTAGCATCATTTTCAAATGACTCAAAAGTGTTTTGCATGTTTTCAATAAGTTCTTTCATAAGATTTAAATTTTATTTAAAAAGCCGAAAATATAGTTATTCGTTGTAAATACAACTGTCTTTAACATAAAAATACGACCACAAGTCGCAACTATAATGGTTTTCTTTATATGTCTCTAACTTTTCTCTTAAACTAATCTCCACTGATTGCCGAAGTTATACTTAGGCTTTGGACTACTTAAACGATTTCCTGGTAGGATTAAATCAGAGGTAACCTTGAGAATAATGTTGGATTGCGTCCTGAACTTTACGTGAATGAGCGGACAATAGGAATGAAAATCGTAAACTTTGGAATTGTGTCCAAGACTTTTTAATGAAGCGCTTTGAACGTATGTGAGCTTTTCGCGGAATGGAGCGGCATTGGGCTGAGTGGGTTGTAAATTCTAATTTTGAGTATGAATCTTCAGTGTTCACACATTAATTCGAAAGACGAAGTTTCTTAGGTTGTCCCACAAAAACGCCTCGCTTTTCAATTGAAAGCAACCTTTATTATCATAAAATATTCAGCAGTAAAATTTTCATGGTAAATGAAACGTTTTGGATAACGATAATATAATACCATCAATAATTTAAACGAGGGATGACCTCTGCTATAAAAGTCTTGATAATAATGGCAACAAGTAAGAATTATTCGTTATGCAGAATTTTAATAAATTGTAAAGTACAAAAGCCGACAAACTCATGTTTATCGGCCTTTTACAAGTTTCATCTAAATAAAAAACTATTCTATTTCATCCGAAATCTCTCCACATCTCAGCATACTCGCACCAAAATATGGATTCAGGATTTCTTCTTCGGTACTTAACCAAAATGCGCCGACATCATTATTTACCATCGGGCAATAATCGACGTACACTTTTTGGTTTATGCCAAAGGTTTTAACCGCATTGATCAAATGTGCCGAAAGCTGAATGAAATGGTCTCTTTGCATTTTGATATCAGAAGTTTTAGAGATTTCAGTAGCGGACTTTTTCAGTTCCTTTTCAAGGTTCATCCAATGGCTATGTGCTGGCTCTTCTTTTAAAAGCTTCATGTCTACATTCTGCAAACTTTTGAGTAAGTCACCAGCAGCTTTTTTAGGCATTTCCGAATTGTCGTTTACCAAGGCTTTTTCGATGATCATATAATTGTCAAAAACCGCTTTCAACTGCGTTTGGAACTTTGAGGACACTGTTAGTCTTTCAGTTTTGGCAAGATAGTTTTTAGGATCAAGCTCCGCATGCCCTTCTGAATTCATCATACTTCTTTTGCCCTGAAGCTGTGCTGCGGCATCTACTGTAAAGGTACCATTACTTACCACTTCCTCCCCGTTTTTAAGTCCGTCAACAATCGTGTAAACGTCACCATTTTTTGCTCCCAAGGTTACTTCGCGCATTTCAAAAATTGGCTCATTAGGATTTGATTTGACATATACCAACGATCTCGTTCCCGTCCAAAGGACTGCAGAAGCAGGAACTCTTATTTGCGATTCATTGGCTGTGCTTTTTGACAATTCCACCTTTGAGGTAACAAACATTCCCGGTTTCAAAATACCTTCCTTATTGTTTAAAGTTGCTCTTACTGAAACGGTTCTGGATTGCGTGTTTAAACTTGGGTCGATGAAAGCTACTGTCGCTTCAAATTCTTTATTTGGATAAGCATTAGTAGTTACTATGATTTTCTGCCCTTTCTTAAGCTGCGAAAGTTGTGTTTCATAAGCATCAAACATGGCCCAAACCGTTCCCAAATTACTGACTTTAATAATCGGTTGTCCTTGTTTCACATAATCCCCTTCTTCTGCTATTTTTTCTGAAACGGTTCCAGAAACTGTCGCATAAATCGGGAAGTTTTCGCGTACTTTTCCTGAAGTCTCAATTTGATTGATTTGCTCTTCTGAAACCTTCCACAGTTTTAATTTATTACGCACGGCATTATACAAAGCGGGTTGTGAGGCTTTCATAGAAGCTGCTGTCAAAAGCTCCTGTTGTGCGGCAACCAATTCTGGCGCATAAATGGTTGCCAGTAATTGCCCTTTGCGAACTTCTTCGCCAGTATAATTGACATTCAACTTTTCTATACGGCCTTCAAAATAACTGGCTTGCACGGCATTGGCTTCTTCGTTAGCCATAATTTTCCCTGAGAGCAACAAGGTATTCCCATCAGTACTTGTTGCGTTTCCTATAATAACCGTTTGGATATTAGCTAAAGCCATGGCATTCTTTGTCATTTTTATTTCGTTCATGGCAAGGCCTTCGCCACCTGCATCAGCTGGTATTAAGTCCATGCCACAAATAGGGCAATCGCCAGGTTCGGGTTGCATGATTTGTGGATGCATGGAGCAAGTCCACATTTGATTAGTAGCAATTTCTCCCGAATGATTGTGGTTGTCACTACCTGCAGGCTTCCCCGAAGCGCCACCACCGAACAGCAAAAATCCTCCAAGCACACCAACAACTAAGGCAATTGCTATGTATATAATATTCTTTTTCATTTTTATTTATTTTTTATTGTTTTCTGATTGTTAGATAAATGCTTCTATTAATTTTGGTCTTAATTAATGGCAAAAGGAAATTCGATTTTTACTTTTTCCCAACTCATACTTATTATACCTGAATTATCACTGGTTTCAGTTAACTTATACTCCAAATGTTCTTGAATGTCTTCAGAGATTTCTGGCGTTACTTTGAAGCGAATCACATCTTCCTTTTCATCGTACTCATCCTTACCATGTTGGTCCCAGTTTTTGTTGATCATTATGGTCCAATCGCTTTTAGATGGAATTGTAAAGAAGCCATACTTTCCAGCTGGTAATTTTTCACCGGCAATAGTTAAATCTTTATCCGTTTCAATCCATGTCGCATAATGCGCACCAGCTTGCCATACATTATCGTAACCTACTAAACCTCCAAAAATAATCCGTCCTCTGACCCCAGGAGATGAATAATCGATATGAACGTGTGCATCGCCAATCATGGCCATAGCTGATGTATGTGGACTTAAAACTTTCTTTTTGTTTCCGTCATCATTATTTGCAGAAGAATTATGATGTTGATGATCATTTTGATTGCTCTGTTTTGGTTCGTTTTTACAACTCAAAACCGAAAGGGCCACCACTAGTAATGCGATTAAATGCTTCATTTTTTATAGTTATATTTTAATTGTTCTTAATCTTAAGGCATTCGCAATAACAGAAACTGAGCTAAAACTCATAGCTAATGCGGCAATCATTGGGGATAGTAGTAATCCGAAAAAAGGAAATAAAACGCCTGCCGCAATCGGCACCCCTAAAGTGTTATAAATAAGTGCGAAAAATAGATTTTGCTTAATATTGGTCATTACTGCATGGCTCAAATGTTTCGCTTTAACAATGCCATCTAAATCGCCTTTGACCAAAGTAATCATAGCGCTTTCAATGGCGACATCTGTACCCGTACCCATGGCAATACCAACATCACTTTTTGCCAATGCTGGTGCATCATTGATACCGTCTCCAGCCATGGCCACTACCTTACCTTCCTTTTGTAAGCGCTCTACTTCCTTAAGTTTATCTTCGGGAAGCATACTGGCTTTAAAATCGGCTAGATTCAGTTCGGATGCTACGGCTTGAGCTGTATCATGATTATCGCCGGTAAGCATAATCACATCAATACCTTTATCTTGAAGTTCTTTAATTGCTTTTGCACTCGTGGCTTTAATTTTATCACCGATAACAACATAACCAACCACGCGCTTATCTATAGCTAAATACGATACTGTTTTGCCTTGTTTTTGATAGGATTTAGCTTCTTTCTGCATTTCTAAAGCTATTTCCGCTTGCGCATACGCCATCATTTTAGGATTGCCCAAAGCCACTTTTTTAGTGTTGATGGTGGCTTCAACCCCTTTCCCGGTAACGGCACTAAAGACCTCTGATTTTATAAGCTCTGTTTTTTGTTCTTTTCCATATTTAACAGTAGCTTCAGCTAGTGGATGTTCACTATTGCTATTTAAGGATACGATGTACTGTAACACTTCGCTTTCGGTAAAACCATTATTGAAGGCCCCTATCTTTTCAACCGTTGGTTTTCCTTCGGTAATGGTTCCTGTTTTATCAACGATTAAGGTGTCAACCTTATCCAGCTTTTCAAGTGCTTCAGCATTTTTAATCAAAACGCCGTTTTGAGCCCCTTTACCAACGCCAACCATTACAGACATTGGCGTTGCTAATCCCAATGCACATGGACATGCAATAATCAACACAGCAATAGCATTGACAAATGCATAAACATAAGCGGGTTCTGGCCCCCAAATGGCCCAAACCGCAAAAGTGATTACTGAGATTAAAACAACAACAGGAACGAAATACCCAGATACTTTATCGGCCAAATTTTGTATCGGCGCACGACTTCTGCTGGCATCATTCACCATGTGAATAATTTGAGACAATAGCGTGTCGCTCCCCACTTTTTCAGCTTTCATTAAAAAGACTTGATTTCCGTTAATGGTTCCGCTGCTCACTTTATCTCCCTCAGATTTATCGACAGGAACAGGTTCGCCGGTGATCATCGATTCGTCAATGGTGGTTTCACCATCGGTAATTACGCCATCTACAGGAATTTTATCGCCAGGTTTTACTTTTAGGATATCGTTCAATTCAATCTTATCGATACTGACCTCAACATCTTCACCATCGACCACTTTGGTGGCTTTGTTTGGGGCTAATTTTAGAAGTTCTTTTACTGCAGAATTGGTTTTACTATGTGCACGGGCTTCTAAAAGCTGTCCTAAAAGTACCAATGTTAGAATAACGGTTGCCGCTTCAAAATAGACGTGTACTGCACCAGAATGCGATCTGAACTGATCAGGAAAAACGTCTGGTATTAACAGACCAGCCACACTAAACAACCAGGCGACTCCCGCACCGATTCCAATAAGCGTAAACATATTGAGATTCCATGTTTTGATACTTCGGTAGGCACGTTCAAAAAACATCCAAGTGGCATAAAACACTACAGGAATCGAAAGTGCAAATTGCACCCAGTTCCAACTTTGCTGCTCCATAATCTCGTACAATGGATTATTCGCTACCATTTCGCTCATCGCAATGATGAAGATTGGCAAAGTAAAAGCAATGGCAAGCCAAAACTTCTTCAATAATTTTTTATAAGTTTTCTCCTCTGACGAAAGATCGGGTTGCTTCGGAACTAAATCCATTCCACATATGGGGCAAGAACCTGCTTCATCTTGTACAACCTCAGGGTGCATCGGACAGGTCCATTGCTCAGTGGTTATAGCTGATAAGTTTTGCTCTTCGACCAAATCCATACCGCACACAGGACAATCTCCTGCTTTGTCGTAGATTTTATCACCTTCGCAATGCATTGGACAATAAAAGACGCCAGTACCGACACCTTTTGGTTGTTTTTCCTTCTTAATTTCGGAAGGAGCAGGCGCTTCTCCCAAATTATAGATGCTATACGTCCCACCATCGTCTTTTAAAGCCTTTTGAAACTTTTCGAGCGGAATATGGTTTTCCACTTCGATGGTCGCCTCTTTTTTCTCTAAATTGACGGTAGCATTTTTCACGCCTTCTATATTGGAAAGAGTTTTTTCCACATGGCTTCTGCAACCATTGCAAGTCATTCCCTCTATGCTATATGTATGTGTCATAATTCCTGCGGAGGCAGGAATCTCCTCATCCGTATCTTTCAATTTAAAATCCTCTCCCAAATTATGAATACTATATTTCCCCCCTTCATCCTTTAAAACCTTTTGAAACTTTTCGAGTGGAATAAGCTTCTCCATTTCGATGGTCGCCTCTTTTTTCTCTAAATTAACCGAAGCACTTATTACCCCTTCAATATTGGAAAGTGTTTTTTCCACATGGCTTCTGCAACCATTGCAGGTCATTCCCGATATGCTATAGCTGTGTCTCATAGTATCGGAAAGATGCGGTTGATCGCCTAGATTATCGATGCTATACTTCCCACCATCATCTTTTAATACTTTTTGAAGCTTTTCGAGTGGAATATGCTTATCCATTTCGATGGTCGCCTCTTTTTTCTCTAAATTAACCGAGGCACTTATTACCCCTTCTATATTGGAAAGTGTTTTTTCCACATGGCTTCTGCAGCCATTGCAAGTCATTCCCGATATGCTATATGTATGAGTCATTTGTTTAAATTTTTGATTCTTAAAGTTCCTATAAATATGAAAAAAACTACGGAGTAAAACCCCTACATTTTCGAAAAATCATTCCTCCGTACTCTACTTATTTATAAGCTGTCCTGAACGCTTTTCATATATTCAATTATACTCTGCTTTTCAACATCTGATAAAATGGCATCCCTATGAATCAATGTGTAAGTGAAAAGAGGCATCTCATCATTTCTAATTTGGCTCATGATAGATTTTAGCTTGCTGTTTTTTCTACGATCTGAATACGTGTCCCATTCACTGAAATTTAATTCTTTTTTCCCTTCCGTTATATGATCTTCTAAAAACCAAGCCGCTGGTTGAATTTTATTATACCAAGGATATACTGTATTATTACTATGACAATCATAACAAGATGTCTGTAAAATGACTGCAACATTTTTGGAGTATTGTTCACTAACAAAAAATCGGTTTCAAATACAGCATCAGTTTGGTTTCGCTCTGTAGGCACAAACTGGATCCCCACAAAAACAACCAATAAAATTATCACGACGGGTTTTAAAAATTTCATAAGTCACCTCTCTTATTGACCTTAGGACATAAGACCTTTGAATTTCTTTCACTTAGTCTTATGTCTTAAGTCAATCAGTCTATAATTGTACTAGTTAATCTCTTTTTGTACTTCGCCACATTTCATCATCTTGCTACCGAAGTAAGGATTTCTTATTTCCTTTTCCATACTCAACCAAGCACCACCTTCCCCATACATTGGGCAAAATTGCTGGTAAAGCGTACTAGCTGTCCCGGTAATAGCCACCATATCTGTAACATCCTTAGTTAGCATCTGAAAATGCTCACGTTGGTGGGCCATGTCACTTCTGCCAATATGCTCAGCATGCTCTGTTGCTGATTCTACAATCTCTTGCAGCTCTTTTTGCTCGTCAGATGTATAGCTATCTAATTTAAAACTTTTTAACGTACTTTCAATTTTCTTTCCAGCATCGACAGCAGCCTTTTCATCGGTTGCAACTAAAGCATCTTTAAGCGCCATATAATCAGCCACTACTCGTTGGGACTCAGGATTTTGTGCATCAGACGTAGAGGTACTTGCTTGCTCTTGACTCACTTCAGAGTCCGTTGTGGTACTTGAGTCTTCCTTCTTGCCGTCTTTACAGGACATTGTTGTTAGGCCTACAAAAGCCATTGCCATAATTGTTGTTGTTACTCTTAAATTTCTCATTTTGATTGTCATTTTGATTTAAATTATTACTGGTTTATATAAAATTGTTACTTGCTATTAAAATCGTATAGATAATCCACCACCCGCTCCAAAACGGTTGTCATAGCTCGCCATTAGTGAAAAGTCTCGGGATAAAAAATATTCGACACCTGCATTCCAAACTACCTCATTAGCATAATTACTTCCAAATGGAAGAGAGTCCACCCAACCAAAATCTGCTTGATATTCATAGCTTCCAAAAATGGCTGTTCTTGGAAAGATCATTATTTCACGACTCAAACTGATTTGTGGTCGCAATTTGCTATCCATTCGAACATCCAAATTGAATAAATAGGGTGTTAGAAATCGAATTCCAGCAACAGCTGTGACAGAAAGTTCATCCAAGTTATCGTGCATTTCATTTTCCACATTAACACCACCAAACACCCTGAAATAATCATGCAGGTAGCGTTCGTATGAGACTTCTGCTTCTAAGTTTTGGTTCCAACCATATTCTGCGGAAATATTAAATTGATTTCGGAGATTAGAAGCCACCAAATTAAACGCTGCCATATGGGATGCCACATCCGCCATCGACCACACATAAAACCGATCGGCTTCATTAAGCAAGTTTTTAACTGGAAACTTTGCCATTCGTGGGTCGCGAGGCGTATCATAACTGACCACCCGCGCCATTCCGCTCATCATATGGTAGAGAATATGACAATGAAAAAACCAATCGCCATATTCATCGCCCTCGTTGCCGCTGAATTCTATGGTTATTTGTTCCATAGGTGGAACGTTGACCGTATGTTTTAATGGGGAATAATCACCATTTTCATTGATAACTCGAAAAAAGTGACCATGAAGGTGCATTGGATGATGCATCATCGTCAAATTATTGAACGTCATTCGGGTCACTTCGCCACCTTTTATTTCGATCTTATCAGCTTCGCTCAAGGGGACGCCGTTGATACTCCAAATATAGCGTTGCATATTTCCGGTAAGATTCAATAGGATTTCCTTTACGGGAAGATTTTTATCATAAGCCGTTTTTTGTGGCGATTTAAGATAATCGTAATTGTATTCGGAAAACATGTTCATTCCGTCCATATGCATATGATCCATATTCACTTTTGAATCTTTCTTCATATCCATTTCAGAGTGATCCATTTTCATCGTGTCCTTCTTCATGTCCATTTTAGAGTGATCCATCTTAGAGTGATCCATTTTATCATTCATTACAGAATCCTTAGGCATTTTCATTTCTCCATCATTCATGTGCATGCCTTTCATGTCATCCATCTTCATGTCGTCCATCTGCATTCCATATTCTTCCTTCATCTTGAAACGCTCATCTTTTTTGGGTTGAAATTTTAAGGCATGTGCACCCATTTTCATATCCATTTTGGCCATTTGTTGCATCATTTTTATTTTGTCAGGTTTCGGAATAACTTCAGCAGGAAGTGTTTCGCCTTTGCCGAAATAAGCTGTGGTCGTTCCAGAACCGTCTTGTACCATGGCTCGTAACTCAACTTTTCCATTTTGAGGAATAGTGATGATAAAGTCATAGGTTTCAGCCGTAGCGATAAAGGTTTTAGTGTGTTCAACCGGAATCACATCCTTTCCATCGGCAGACACCAACAAAGGCGGTTTACCACCAAAGGTCATCCAAAATTGTGAGGAAGCAGAACCGTTTATAATACGTAAACGCACTTTTTCCCCAGGTTTAAAATTGGGATATTCCATAGATTGCTCTCCATTAATCAAGAATGCAGGATAATACACATCTGCGATATCAGCACCGCCCATTCGTTGTCGCCAAAAATCGATTTGTGCTCCCAAAGCACCACGTGCAATGACCTTATTTAAGGGAGTTGCCGTACCCTTTTTCATTTGGTACCATTCGTTGCCACGCTTTAAGTTACGCATAACACTGTGCGGATTTTCGTTCGTCCAATCGGATAACATCAAAACCAAATCGTGATCATACTCCAGTGTTTTCTCTTTAGGACGTATTAATAGGGATCCAAAAACACCACTTTGCTCTTGGAGCATGGTATGGGAGTGATACCAATACGTACCTGATTGCCTAATAGGAAATTCATACTTGAACGTTGTTCCTGGTTTTATTGGTGGCGTGGTTAAATAAGGGACACCATCAAAAAAATTAGGTAACAGAATGCCGTGCCAGTGTATAGAAGTCTCCACATCCATCTCATTTTTCACATAAATAACCGCATATTCGCCTTCTGTAAATTCCAAAGTGGGCCCTGGAATCGTGCCGTTAATGGTCATTCCTTTGACTTCTTTTCCTGCTTTGTTAACCATTTCTTCCTTAATCGTCAATGTGTATTCGTGAACGGGTAGATTTTTATTGTTTCCTTCGTTGGACTGCTCATAATTATTCTGACCCAAAATGGTTTGGCATCCCAATAAAACAAGTATCAACATGTGTTTTACAGTTCTCATTTTCAGTTTTTTATTAAATCTACTTCAAGTATTCCTAATATATTAACCCATCTAAATAAACTTTTAATTCGCCAAATAGTTAATAAGTGCCGATTGCATATAATAAAGTTGCGTGGTTTCAATTTGTCCCATTTGAAATTTTAACTGTAGCTCCTGAATATCCAATACATCTCTAAAATCAATGGTTCCGGTCTCATAATTCTTGATCAAGATGTCTTCCGCATCTTCCGCTTGTTTCAGATTCTTTACTTGGGTGTTAAATTTAATTCGTGCCTGATTGCGTTGGGAAATTGCTTTTGATAATTCAGAAGTCAGCATGTTTAAGCGTTCGTCCTTTTCAGATAGTATTTCCTGCTTACGCAAGTCGTTTTGTCTGGTTTGAGAACGGAATTTTTTGTTGAAAATGGGAATCGAAAGCGACACCATTGGCATTACCATATCTTTATAGGAACTGGTAATCATGGGGCTATTATCTTGCTTAATATACTCCACTCCAAAACCTACCATCGGGCTACTTTCTTTCTGATTCAATACCTCAGACTGTTCAATAGATTCATACAGTTTGTCGTATTTGAGCAATTCTGGGTTTAATGACAAGGCATCGTAGCTTTGAAAATTATCGTCTGCTGGGATTTCCAGAATAGAAGCTACAGACACATCTTTATCATAACCCCGGTTCAGCAAACTGTTCATGGCTGCCTGAATGCCTTTGTTTTGCTGAATTAGAATCTCTTTTTCCTGAATAAGTTCATATTGCCGCATCTGCAGTCGTAAGACATCCACGGCCGACGCCTTTCCAACTTCTACAGAATTAAGCGCCAAACGTTCATAGGACTGTAATAGCGCTATGTTTTTATCAAGAAAGATTTGTTTCGCTCTAATTTCATAAAGCTGATAATAAAACTCGGAGATGGAAAGTGCCAATTTTCGTTTGGCGATAGTCACTTCAACATATTGGGCATCGGCCATGGAGGACGCATAGTTTTCCCGCGCCGTTATCGTTCCAAACCAAGGCAACATTTGCATAACGGATGCCCTAAAAAGTTCCATCGGCATATCCATTTCCGGCATTATAGCCATTACTCCAAGGTTAAATTCGGTATTGGGCAAACTGTTGGCTTCATTTACTTTTTCAGAAGCAATCTGATACTGAAAATCAAACTTTTGAATTTCAGGGTTATTAGTTAATGCTTCGTCAATGAGGCTCTGCAAATCTTGGCTTTGAACTGTAAGAACAAAGCTCAAGGTACTAAGCATTAGGAGGGCTTTAATATGTGATTTAATGTATTTCATTTTTTTGCTCTTTTAAGTTTAACTTCAGCTCTCCAGCTAAATAATACTGGCACTACAAATAAGGTGATCAATGCGATAAGCATCCCACCAAAACTTGGAATGGCCATAGGAATCATAATATCACTCCCACGTCCTGTAGAGGTTAAAACTGGTAATAATGCCAACATGGTCGTGGCGGTGGTCATCAAACATGGACGGATCCGTTTCATTCCTGCCTCGACAATTGACGAACGTATTTCGGCCACATTATCTGGCTCGTTTTTATCAAAAGTTTGGGTAAGATACGTGGCCATTACCACACCATCATCCGTAGCAATCCCGAAGAGCGCAATAAATCCAACCCAGACGGCAACACTTAAATTGATGGTGTGCATTTGGAACATCTCTCGTAAGTTTTCTCCAAAAAAGTTAAAGTTCAAAAACCAATCCTGACCATAAAACCAAATCATCAAAAAGCCACCGGCAAACGCTACTGCGATACCAGAAAACACCATTAACGAGGTTGCAACCGAACGGAATTGGAAATAAAGGATCAAGAAAATGACCACCAAGGCCATTGGCACGATCACAGAAAGTGTTTTTTCTGCCCGTAACTGGTTTTCATAAGTTCCCGTAAACTGATAACTGATGCCTTTGGGAACCGTCAGCTCACCATTGTCTATTTTATCCTTGATCAAGGCCTGGGCATTTTCAACGACATTGACTTCGGCATAACCGTCAAGTTTGTCAAATAAAACGTGTCCTATCAAAAAGGTATCCTCACTATTAATCATCAATGGCCCTTGCTCGTAACGGATATCTACAAGTTCCCCCAAGGGCACCGGCTTGCCCTTTTCTACGGGCACATAAATATTTTTTAGATCTTCGGGATCCGCACGTAACTCTCGTGGATATCGGACACGGACACCATAACGCTCTCTTCCTTCTACCGTTTGCGTCAATGGCATGCCACCAACTGCAACCTGTAGAATTTCCTGAACTTCGCCAATGGTCACACCATATCTCGCCAGACGATCGCGTTTAATATCTATGAGTAGATAAGGCTTTCCGACAATACGATCGGCAAAAACGGCCGATACTTTCACACCTTCGGCGTGCTTTAAAATTTCTTCCAGTTCAATCCCAAAAGCTTCAATTTCGCGCAAATCTTGACCTTTGACCTTAATTCCCATCGGGGCTCGCATTCCAGTTTGCAACATGACCAAACGGGTTTCGATAGGTTGCAATTTAGGCGCGGAAGTCACTCCTGGAAGTTTAGTCACCCGCACTATTTCATTCCAAATATCATCTGGCGATTTTATTTCCGGTCGCCAGTTTCTATAAAATTCGCCATCATTATCAGGAATAAGATCTTGGTCGGATACAAAAAAGGTATCTGTAGTTTCTGAATTTTGATTTTCCTTAGCTGCTTTCGTATTTGGATTAACAACCAGGCTACCATCTTTCAAAACAAATAACCCATCTTTATTCACTTTAAATCGTTGGCGCTTGCCATCTTCATTAAGTGCGTATTCCGACTTATAATTAATGATATTTTCATACATCAATAAAGGCGCTGGATCGAGCGCAGATTCGGTACGTCCTGCCTTCCCGACCACTGTTTTAATCTCTGGAATACTGGCTACTGCCATATCCAATTGTTGCAATATGCGTTTATTCTCTTCCACGCCCGAATGCGGCATCGAGGTCGGCATCAATAAAAAGGATCCTTCATTTAAGGATGGCATAAATTCCTTACCCGTATTCTGCCAAATCAAGACCCCACATACAACGATAAGCGTTGGTAGCGATAAAAATAATAGCTTATTCCGTAAGGCCCAGCGCAGAATTCGCGTATAGTAATGTTGAAACAACCAGAAGCTTCCTAATAGTCCAAAACAGATCAGGCCCACGAATAACAGGTTCCAAAAGATGCTCTTATCTACGCCAAGCGGACGCCAGAATTCCGCCAACAGGAAGACCACGGCAAACGCCGCAATGAATATGTTCATGGTATTGGCACGCTTGTCGGATAGGGTGATTTTGTCTGAAATCTTAGAAGCAATCTTCTCGTCCTTCAATAAACCGGTGATGCCAAATCCAATTAAAATAAGGCCCAACCAATATCCAAAAATGATGGCTGTAATGCCCAGAATTATCAGCAGCCCTTGAATCAGATTACCAGTAACTTTTTTAATGCTTCTTTTGCGGAATAAATAAGCCGCAAATGGCGGAATAAGAAATAAAGCCACCATAAACGAGGCTGTAATGGCCATTGTTTTGGTAAATGCTAGAGGGCGGAATAGTTTTCCTTCCGCACCGATCATAGTAAACACCGGAATAAAGCTGATAATCGTAGTCAGTACGGCAGTAAGAATGGCTCCTGAAACTTCGGCACTTGCATTATAGACAATCGTATTAATAGGCTCTTTTATGCCGGTTTCAGCATGACGTTCCTTCTCCTCATCCAAATGCCTTATGATGTTTTCTGTAAGAATAATTCCAATGTCGACCATCGTTCCAATGGCAATGGCAATCCCAGATAATGCCACAATATTGGCATCGACATTAAAGAATTTCATCGCAATAAACACCATGAGTACCGCAACAGGCAAAAGTCCGGAAATAAGTATGGATGCTCTCAGGTTAAAGACCATCACAATAATCACAAATATGGTAATGAGTATTTCGAGGCTTAATGCTTCGTCAAGCGTGTCCAGAGTTTCCTGAATAAGTTCGGATCGGTCATAAAAAGGGACGACAGTAAGTTGAGAAATTGTGCCATCCGAAAGTTCTTTGGAAGGCAAACCGGCTTTAAGCTCGGCTATCTTTTCTTTTACATTATTTATCACTTCCATAGGGTTGGCACCATAGCGCGCTGTGACGACTCCGCCCACAACCTCCGCACCTTCCTTGTCCAAAATCCCTCGTCGCGGAGCAGGTCCCAAACTTACTTTGGCAATGTCCTTAATCCGGATGGAAACATAGTTTTCAGAAGTCACCACGGCATCTTCAATATCAGCAACCGATTTGATATATCCCAGACCGCGCACCAAATATTCAGCCTGATTGATTTCCATGGTTTGGGCGCCGATATCCTTATTGCTTTCCTTAACCGCTTTCACGATTTCGGCCAGACCAATATTATATTGACGCATCAATTCTGGCTTGACATCAATTTGATATTCCTGAACATAGCCACCAATAGAAGCGACTTCAGAAACACCACTTGCTGAAGAAAGCGCATATTTCACATAGTAATCCTGAATGCTTCGGAGCTCGTGCAAATCCCATCCTCCTGTGACATTCCCATCTTTATCGCGCCCTTCTAAGGTGTACCAATAAATTTGCCCCAATCCAGTGGCATCTGGCCCCAAAGAAGGATTGACGCCATCGGGAAGTAATCCAGAAGGCAAAGA
This sequence comes from Gelidibacter sp., assembly GCF_053579655.1. Classification (NCBI taxonomy): domain Bacteria; kingdom Pseudomonadati; phylum Bacteroidota; class Flavobacteriia; order Flavobacteriales; family Flavobacteriaceae; genus Gelidibacter; species Gelidibacter sp. The sequence continues at coordinate 77,622 of NZ_JBMDWE010000007.1, forward strand.
GTTTAGTTTTTCCAGGATGCGACTACGGCTCCAATAAAATTCCACATCCTCTTCAAAAATGATATAAATACTCGAAAAACCGAACATCGAAGAACTACGGATCGTCTTTACTCCAGGAATACCCAATAAGGTTGTGGTAAGGGGATAACTTATTTGATCCTCGATGTCTTGTGGGGAACGGCCTTCCCATTCGGTATAAACAATTTGTTGGTTTTCGCCGATATCAGGAATGGCATCAACAGCCACGGGATTGGTTGGGAGAAAGCCAGTATCCCAGTTAAAGGGCGCATTGACGACACCCATACCTAAAAAAAGTGCGAGCAACAAAACCGCCACCAGCTTGTTCTCTATGAGAAATTTTATGCCTTTATTTAGCATTGTAATTGATTTTAAACAGTTGAACTTCGTGTAACATGCTGATTAAATCAGAATATTGAACACAACAAAACGTGCCCAAAACGGAAATACCGCAGGGCAAACTTTTTACTGTCTGAAAATCAAATTAAATAAGTCTCGTGTAGCTTTTGTATGTCCCGTATGAGAAAGGGAGGCTTATAATCTCTAAAAGGAATGATATTTTCATTGAACCCTTCAAAAAGATTAATAAAAGAGTAAACAAATGAGGCAATAAACAGTTGTTGCTCAAATGAAATCTTGTTAAAAGAAAGCTGCAATTCATCATGGCCATCCACAACCACTTGTTCATTTTTACAACAATCCTTTTTAGTCACAGAACAGCTTTCTGATGCAGGCTTTTCCATATCCATGCCACAGGTTTCTACTTTATGAAAAATGGCAGAATCCATTAAACTATCCCCACAATAATGCATATCAATAGTAAATGACATTGTAGAGAATAACACTACAAATGCCATTGACAAGGACATTATTTTATGGGATATTTGTTTCATAGGAAATACAAAGTTAATATTTTTTTAAGTCATCGCCATCTATTAACAATAAATTATGAGCTAAGTTATTTTTTTTTATAAAAGTGATTCCATAAAAAATCAGAAGGGATCATCATAATATTCACTATAATTTATTAATGCTTGAACCATCCCCCTCCTCAAACCTGTGAACTCGAGATATTTATGCCAGGAAACAACAAGTATAGGACATGTGGTCAATTATATTGAACCGAAGGAATAGTGCCAGAAAGCACAACCAAATACTTCAAGTCACAATAATAGAACAAGGAAACAATCTATAACTAATATTAATTAAATTTGACCGTCGTCAGCATTTGAACCACCGCTATGAATAATGTAAAACTTTTGATTCTTCTAATTTTAGGAACTTCAACCGCTTTTTGTCAAAACACAAAAATGGACTCTTTACAACCCAACAAACAGCTCAAATTTAAATATGAGTCTTTAATTGTTCCCACCGTCCTGATTGGGTATGGCATTGTAGGTCTCGAAAGTCATACCCTGCAATTAATAAACACACAAACCAGGGACGAAATAACGGAAAGCATTGACAATAAAATAACAATTGACGACTTTTCTCAGTACGCTCCATTTCTTTCCGTATACGGTTTAAATGCCCTAGGTATTAAAGGGAAAAATAATTTTAAGGACAGAACCCTCATTTTAGGGACAGCCTATCTCATTATGGGTGGTACGGTAAATATCTTAAAAAAAACTGGCAATGTTGAACGACCCGACGGCTCTTCCACCAACTCCTTCCCTTCTGGACACACCGCAACCGCTTTTATGGGTGCTGAATTTTTATACCAAGAATACAAAGATGTTTCCATTTGGTATGGCATTTCAGGGTATGTAGTAGCCACGGGAACTGGACTTTTTAGAATGTATAATAATAGGCATTGGTTCACTGATGTGGCCGCAGGAGCTGGAATGGGAATTTTAAGTACAAAAATTGCTTATTGGATTCATCCCCTTATTAAGAATGCACTATTTAAAGACCACGAAAATACCAACGGCATTGTGATGCCTTTTTATAATGGAAGAGAATATGGCTTGGGATTATCAATGACATTTTGAAAATAAAAAATCACTTAAAAAAAAGAAAAGTCCAAAACAGAAAAATTAAAAAGTAATGATCACACCTGCTGTACTGTATTGAGGTGTGGAACTAAAAAGAGTCGCCTTTGAGTTAGGGTATATGGACCCTGCTTATTTCTCTAATTTCTTCAAAACTCAAACTAGCATATTCCCCACTGATTTTCGCAATCAGTTATAAATTTTACAAGCGTTGGAATGATTACTCTACACTTCGCTTTTATTTTAGTGGTAAATTTGTAGAAATTAAAAAAAAATGAAAAATTCAGGCATAACACGTAAAAACTTTTTAAGAAACTCTGCTATTGGAGTCGCTGGCCTAACCGTGGGCTCAAGTTTTTTGAACACTGCAAACGCTGCTCCTCTTGAAACCGAGCCAAATATAAAAAAAACCTTCAATGTCCATATATTAAAAAATGTGAGACTCGAAACTGGCTTCATTTATAAAGACGGAGAAGTTAACGGGACAAAAACAGATCTTTTTACTGTAGAAATCGCCGAAGGTAAAATAAAAAGTATATCAAGCAACACACCCACGGCAGACGCTATTGACGCCAAAGGATTATTAATGCTTCCTGCTTTCCGAGATATGCACATCCATCTGGATAAAACATTTTACGGAGATAAATGGCAAGCGGTAAAAAAGAGAAGTGATGGCGTTAAAGGAATGATTGCTCTGGAACAGCAAATTATTCCCGAAATGTTGAAAAACTCAACTTACAAAGCCGAGAAACTTATTGAATTATTGCAATCTAAAGGAACGTCGTTTGCTAGAAGTCATGTAAATATTGATCCAACATCAAAATTGCAGTCTTTAAAAAATTTGCAGGTAGCGCTAGAAAATAAAAAGAATGGTTTTGATTCAGAATTAGTAGCTTTTCCGCAACATGGTGTGTTTTACACGGATTCTGTTCCATATCTTAAGGAAGCTGCCAAAATGGACATCGATTTCATTGGTGGGTTGGACCCTTTTACCATTGACGGCGCCATTGAAAAAACAATCGATTTTACCGTTCAACTTGCTTTAGATAATAATAAAGGTATTGATATCCACTTACACGAATCAGGTAAATCTGGATTAGATACAGTTGAGTACCTTATTAAAAAAGTCAATGAGAACACCAAGCTCAAAGGGAAAACGTATTTGAGTCATTGCTTTGTTCTTGGAAAATTAGATAAAAACAAACAAGAAGAAATAGCTGAGAAACTTGCGGAGTCGCAAATAGGGATTGTTTCTTCCATTCCTTTTGCGGGAGTTATAATGCCAATTCCTACTTTGCTAAAGCACGGTGTCAGTGTAACTACTGGTAATGATAGTATCGTCGATCATTGGAATACTTTTGGTACCGGAAGTGTCCTTGAAAAAGCTAATCTAGCCGCTAAATTATATGGACGAGCAACAGAATTTGATTTATCGCGAATGCTAAAACTAGCAACGGCAGGACCAATTCCTTTAGATGATAATGGTAGTCAACAATGGCCAAAAACAGGAGACCTTGCAAATTTTGTGTTAATTGACGCTAGTTGCTCTGCAGAAGCTGTATCACGGATATCTCCAGTAAAATCATTAATTCACAATGGAAAAATTGTGTTCTAATCATTATTTTATATGAAAACGATTACTATATTAATATTATTCCTATTTAACTGTGGTTCGTCACAGTATACAGAAAGAACAGACACTATGACCGCGTCAAATCTATTAAACTTAGTTCATGAAAATGATCTAATTGGTGTAGAAGCTGCATTAAAAAATGGCGCAAACGTCAACACCACAGATTCACAAAACAACTCTTTATTGCTTATTGCCACACAGAAACAGTATATAGAAATGGCAACATTGTTGGTAAAACATGGAGCAGATGTCAACCAGCAAGCTAAAAACTTAGATAGTCCATTCCTTTATGCAGGTGCTACGGGACAAACTGAACTTTTAAAAGTGTTTTTAGACCATGGAGCACGTTTTGATATTTTTAATCGCTACAATGGTTCAGCATTAATACCGGCCTGCGAGCGTGGGCACGTAGAAACAGTAAAACTATTAGCTAACACCAAAAATTACCCCATAGATCATGTGAACAGATTGGGATGGACTGCCTTAATGGAAGCTGTTATTCTAGGTGACGGGAGCAAAAAGTACCAGCAAATTGTAAAAATCTTAAAAGATGCAGGAGCACGAATGGATATACCTGATTTTGATGGAATCACTCCACTGCAACACGCAAAGGCAAGAGGGTTTCATGAAATAGTCCGTATAATGGATTAATAAATTGAATTTAGCAATTCATAGTATAATGTAGTAGTTCGCTTAAAAAATCTGGTAGATCCTATTTTAATAAATCGAATGTTTATGAATGTGAGTTTTATACTTTATCAAAACAACTTGTTCCTTCAAGGTTATAAATTTACCTTTCGCCGTAATAAAAAATGTACCTAATTTGCCACAAACCCTTGGCCAAATTAGTTTAGTTAAGGCATTTTTAAGAAAATTATACAATCTACCAATTCAATTTTGCTATTGAATCAATTTTGAGAGTATACCCCATTGCTTCAACAGACATAGATATTTGGTAATTTAAAAAACAATTAATTATCGAACAAACTGCATATCGACTGACCATTATGCGATCAAGGAATATTCTTGGGGAGTAGCACAAATTAAGCATATAATTTAGTCAATCTATAGAGGAAGAATTTTGCATCTCTTACTCCTCGAAACACCACCCTAAATTCTTTGATTTTAGCATTGAAAGATTTTGCGGAAGCATTGGTGCTTCTGTTGTTAAAATATTTCAAAATAGGTTGGTAATGCATTTGTATGGACCTTGCGATGGTATGGAAGATCATGGAATATACTTAGGGAGCATCACAGATTATGCATATAATTTAGTTAATCTGTAGAGGAAGAATTTCACATGCCTTACTGCTCTGAACATCGCCCTAATCCGATTCTTTTGAATTGGGAGCCCTTAAAAATTCTGAAATACTTTTAATAGAAATCTCTATGGAACTACCTGCGCAGGCTAAATAAAAAAAAAGAATTAATAAAGAAGTAAAAAAGCCGCTAAAATGGTTAATGTTTATTTAATTGACCTGCTTTGATGACAAGTTTTTTATAACTTTAATTTTTAAGAGCTAATTTTATAATTCAACTACCTTAAAAATAAAACGAGAAAATGATAAAAAGATTTTTTGTAATCGGAATGCTAACAACAACAGTAGTTATTTCCTGTAAGGATAAGCAGAAACAAGGAAACATCGATTCTACCGCCACAGAGCAAACAATTTCTAATGATGTGGTTACCCAGTCACTGACCAATAAAGATGGCGAAACCCTTGAAATGTCTTTTGACAATTCAAAAGGAAAGGCAACCGTAAATTTTAATGGGGAAAGCATTGCTTTGAACCAGGAAATGGCCGCATCGGGTATTTGGTATAAAAATGAGCACTATGACTTGCGCGGAAAAGGAAACGATATCTGGCTTAAAAAAGACGGCGAAGTGATTTTCGAACATCAGGACAATAAGGTAAACGTAGAAGTGAAAAGTGACAAGGGCGATGTTTTAACAATGACTTTTAACAACACGGCCGGGACGGTTAAGGCCTATTTAAACGGCGGCGAACAAATTGATTTGGAACAGAAAAAAGCCGCATCTGGAATTTGGTATGAAAACGACGCGTATGAGTTGAGAGGAAAAGGAGATCATTATATCCTGACCAAAGGCCGAGACACCGTTTTTGAGAATTAGAACTGTGGAGTCAAATTCCTTTCCCACAACTATTTAAATAAAGCAAAAAAATATCAGATCAAGCCATAAAAAAAATGAAACTTGCTGAAGATCTATTGTTAAGGGCAGATCTTTTGAAAAAAAATGAACATTTTCAAAACAGGATCATACCCGTGTTAATCGTTTCTGATGATAAAGTGCCCCTAGAAGATCCAGATAAATTACTCGGCCGTTCATTTACATAGATCATATGGGCCCAGTTAAATTAAGTAAACGGTAAAATTTTGATGTTTTGCGACATCCGCACATTGGTCTTTCTACACTAACATTTTTATTTGAAGGCAGCATTATGCAGTAAACTGTTTATGCTTGAAACAGACGGTGAATATTGGTGACGAACTTTATGGCGGATCTGGTTTATATATTCTTGAAGGTGCCATTGAAAGCGAAGGAAATGTTTATGACCCCAAACAATTATTAGCGGCAAAAGACAGCACACTTTGCGAATTCACCATTCAGGAAAACAACACCATCTATATTTTTGGTGGCGAACCTTTTCCTGAGGAACGATTTATTGACTGGAACTTTGTTTCATCAAATAAAGTACTTATTGAAGAAGCCAAGCCAAAATGTAAGGAGCAATCGTTTGCTAAAATTAAAGGAGATGAAACAGAATACTTTCCCTACCCAACACCAAGATTTTAAAAGAAATTTAATTAAAAAATTATGAATACAATATTAGGATTACATCACATCACCGCCATTGCTGGCGATGCGCAGCGTAACTACGACTTTTATACCAAAACACTTGGATTTCGTCTGGTAAAAAAGACCGTTAATTTTGACGATCCACAAACCTACCATTTTTACTACGGGAACGAAGTTGGCTCACCTGGAACCATCCTTACCTTTTTTCCGTGGGCAAATGTGAGGCAAGGAAAGAACGGTGCCGGTATGGCCACAGATATCGGCTATTCCATACCAAAAGGAAGCTTGGATTTCTGGAAAGCCCGTTTTGAAAATCTCAATATTTCTTTCAACCTTAATGAACAATTTGGAGAAAAACAACTTTCTTTTCAGGATCCTGATGGATTGTGGCTCACTATAATTGAAACGATAAATAAAGATGGGCGAAACGGGCTTGAAAGCGCTGAAATAAAGTCTGAAGTTGCAATCAAAGGATTTCACACGGTCACCTTGACCCTGAATAACATTAAAGCCACAGCGGAAATCTTAACTGAAGTATTCGGTTACAAACAAATTGCACAAGAAGGCAATTTATATCGCTATAAAACGGATGCTGTAGAAAACGCAGCTTTAGTAGATTTATTGGAAATGCCTCAGGCCCAAAGAGGTTTAAATGCGGGAGGTACAAACCATCACGTGGCTTTTCGTGTTAAAGATGAAGAGGACTTGATGTCGATGAGAGAAAAAATTATGGCTAGAGGTCTTCACATCACCGAGAAAATAAACCGAGACTATTTCTTTTCGCTTTATTTCCGTGAGCCGGGTGGTATACTATTTGAAATCGCGACCGACAATCCCGGATTCGCAACGGATGAAACGGTAGAAAACCTGGGAGGTTCACTGCAATTACCAGATCAATATAAAGCGATGCGAGCTAAGATTGAAAAAGCACTGCCAAAACTTAAAATGTAATTTCAAGAAAAATGCACAAGAAAAATATACAAACGGCAGGTAAATCTTTAAAAGAGGCCGAGAAGGTTTTAATTATGGTACATGGTCGTGGAGCGGATGCCCGTGATATTCTTGGTCTTGCTCCGTATTTCAATGTATCTGAATACGCCTTACTTGCCCCTGAGGCCACAAATAACACTTGGTATCCATATTCCTTTTTGGCCAAACCAGAGCAAAATGAGCCGTGGCTTTCATCTGCTCTTAATATATTGAAAGAAACTTTAGATGAGGTAACTAACCACGGAATCTCCGCCGAAAACATTTACTTCCTCGGCTTTTCGCAGGGCGCTTGTCTTACATTGGAGTTTGTTGCCCGTAATGCGCAGAAATTTGGCGGCGTAGCGGCATTTACCGGGGGACTTATTGGCGATAAATTAAACACGGAGAATTATTCCGGCGACTTTAACGGAACTCCCATATTTATCGGAACTGGAAATCCCGATCCGCATGTACCGCTAGAACGTGTAAATGAAAGTGTCGCCATTCTGCAAAAGATGAATGCAAAAGTCTCCTTAGAGGTATATGATGGTCGACCTCATACTATTTCCCAAGAGGAGATAGAAGAAGTGAATAAATTCATTTTTAAATAATTTAATCACAGAAATATTTAGTGAGGAATAATTTTTTTTAAAATATCGGGTACACTGATATAAATCAGGATAAAACAGAAAATATAGCCATAACTTTGCTCAGCACAGCTATCTAGAGCTTAAGAGCGGAAGCCATGTTTGGTTTTTAAACATGAACAATTACGGAATATATTAATAAATTAAAATTAATCTAAAATGAAGAAGAAGTTTTTTAATGCGAAATTTTATCGCAACGAAGCTGCAACGGAAATGATTGTAGAAAATGGAAAAATCACTCAAATTGGAACTAATTTACCAAAATGTGATGACGAAATAGACCTCGGCGGCAAGCTGGTGTTACCTCCTTATGTAGATCCACATTTGCACTTGGATTATGTTTACACCTTATCTGAACTAGGACAAGAAGGTGCCGGCTCAGGTACTTTGTTTGAAGCTATTGAATTATGGCCAAAATTCAAAGAAACCTTGACGGTAGAAAGTGTAAAGAAATTAGCGATGAAGGGAATTGAGGATGAGGTTTCTCAAGGTGTACAGCACATTCGAACACATATTGATGTCACAGATCCTAATTTCACAGCATTAAAAGCGATGTTGGAAATGAAGGAAGATCTAAAAGATACAGTGGATATCCAAATTGTTGCTTTCCCACAACAAGGAATGTACACTTATAAAGGCGGACTTGAATTAGTGGAAGAAGCATTGAAAATGGGAGCTGATGCTGTTGGAGGAATTCCGCATTACGAACCTGCTAGGGAATTTGGGGAAAAATCCGTTCACGATATTGTTCGTCTTGGTTTAAAATACGACAAAATGATCGATGTTCACTGTGATGAAACGGATGATACACACTCCCGTTTTGTGGAATTACTGAATGCTCTCGTCCTTATGGAAGATTACGGCACCAGAACCACTGCAAGTCATACCTGTTCGTTTGGTTCCGCAGATAATTCTTATGCATTTAGAATGATGGATCTTTTCCAAAAGAGCAAAATGAACTTTATTGCTTGTCCTACAGAAAACGCTTATCTACAAGGTCGTCAAGATACTTATCCAAAACGCCGTGGATTAACCAGAGTTAAAGAGTTTATAGAGCTGGGAATCAATGTTGCTTTTGCCCAAGATTCAATAAATGATCCATGGTATCCAATGGGGAATGGAAACATGATGAATATTCTTGACAATGGAATCCACCTGGCTCAAACTATGTCTCCAGAAGAAATAAAAACAAGTTTTGATTTAATCACTTATAATGGGGCTCGGTGTTTAAATATTCAAGACAGCTATGGTCTTGAAGTAGGAAAAGCAGCAAACTTTATTGTATTAAATGAAACTTCAGTTTATGAGGCTATTCGCAGAAGAGTAGATGTTTTAGCATCTGTGCGTAATGGTAATTTCTTATTCCGTAAAAAGGAAATGGAATATGATATTCCTTTAAGTTTTTAATCTAAATTAAAAGCTTTTTTAAGTACTTCACTATTGATTATTTCAGTAAAAAAATTGAAAATAATTGAAGTGAAGTACTTACTATATTTCCAAAATTTATAAAAAACAAAGTTATGAGAAATCAAAATATCACTAAACAAGCCAAAAAAGCTTTTCCGTGGCTGATAATGATTTTAATGTCGTCGGTAACTTTTGTGGGAATACTGTCAGAATTAATGCCTTCTGGCGTGCTTCCTCTAATGATGGGCGATTTGAGTATCAGCGAAGTGCAAACTGGAAACTTAGTGGGTTACTACGCGATAGCTTCAGCTATTTTTGCAATCCCGCTTATTTCAATGACCATGCAGTTTAACAGAAAATATTTGCTGCTCACTTTGCTTGGTGGATTTGCTATTTCTAATATTATTGCAGGTCTTGTACATGATTATACGATTATTGTAATCTTAAGAGTTATCGGTGGAATTTGCGCTGGGGTTATGTGGCCGATGATTGCTGCTTATGGAATGCGATTGGTAGATAAACAAGATCACGGAAAAGCCATCGCAGTAATTATGGCAGGAACAACTTTAGGAATTAGTATTGGAATGCCAATTATGACTTCCATCGGCAATGAATATGGCTGGCGAACAGAATTCATAGGTCTTGGATGTTTTATTATCCTGATTGCGTTAATTAGCTTTTTTGCTTTGCCTTCAGCACCAGGAGAGAAACTGACTAAAAGTTCTTCCCCATTTGCGCTATTAAAAATACCTGGGGTTTTACTTATTTTACTACTTACACTACTTGGTGTCATTGCACATTATGGGGTTTATGTTTATATCACAAGTCTTGTTGATGAAATTCAGTTGGCTGGAGGTGTGGAAAGTGCCTTATTGTATTTTGGAATCGGGTCATTGATTTCCGTGTTGTTGGCCATAAAATATACCGATAAGCATTTGCGGCTCCTCACCATATTAATGTTTGCCATTCTAATGATCTCTATGGCTATTTTTCCACTTTTCGGTGGAACAAAAGGTTTGGGACATTTTGCTTTCTTTTTATGGGGACTTTCATTTGGTCCATTAGTAACCTTGTTGCAAGCTGGCGTGAGCAGACAGGTAGAAACTGCAAAAGATGTAGCTACTTCGGTTCAGTCTTCGGTATTCAATTTATCTATTATGATTGCTTCTTCAGTAGCAGGATTGTTGCTCGGAATATATTCGCCAATGAGCCTGGTCTATTTTGCAATTGCTTTATCCATCCCAGGAATGATTATTGCCTATTTCTCAAAAAAGACTTTAAGTTGAATATATTTTTTTAATTGATAATTGTACGTAAAATTGATCATTAATACCCCGTCGATTGCCTCTCAAACCAACTGAGGGATTAACGGGAATTTAATTGGATTTTATTATTTTTAAAGAAAATTTGAATGTGGGAAAAATTGACCTAACCGGCATAAACTGTATTTTACTTTTCGCTTACCTTAACAAATTAAAGTTGGAATAAATGTTTATACGACAAGGTAAACAAAGAACAGCCCGCCACAACTTACAAATCGCTTCTCTATTATCTTTTGTTGCTGGATTGGTTAGTGTAACCGGATTTTTAGCCGTGGCCCAACTCACGACAAACGTGACCGGACATTTTGCTTTTTTGGTCGATGAAGTTTACAGTCTAAACCCCTGGCACAGCCTTGTTTACTTTTTGTATATCCTTTTCTTTTTAGCCGGCTCATTTCTCTCCAATTTCGCCATAGAAAAGATCTCGCGTAGGGATTCTGATTACGTGTACATCATTCCCACCTTTGTAGAAAGTTTAATCCTTTTATTTCTCGGAATTTTCGGAAAATACTTGCTTCCGGGAAATCCTGATTTAATTGCTTGCATTTTGCTCTTTGCCATGGGGGCACAAAACGCATTAGTCACAAGAATTTCAAATGCGGTTGTACGAACCACCCACCTCACTGGCCTTTTTACCGATTTGGGGATCGAGCTCTCACAATTATTCTTTTATACAGATAAAGACTCAAGAGAGGAATTGACCAAAATTATAAAGCTGCGACTTACCATCATTAGTTTCTTCTTTATCGGTGGAATTATAGGTGGTTTCGCTTATACCAAAATGGGGATCTACACCTTAATTATCGGTTCGGTTACTTTAATTTTGGGCATTATTTATGAAAACATCAAATTGAAGTTAAGGTTATTGCAGAAAAAGATTCGCCAATAATCGTATTGGTTCCAACAATTATCGGCTTTTACAAAAGGCAAATCTGATTTCCCGTGGTTCCGAACAAATAGCTGAAGAGTCATTAAAATAATCCTTAGGAAACTGTTGCGTTTTAAGCTTTCTTATAGAAGCAGATTTGATAATGTTCTAAAACTAAATTCATATTAACCGTGAACGGATTTTCGATAGGCTACCCCCCACTTTGCCAACTCCTCGATAAGTGGCGAAAGTGTTGCACCATGTTTGGTAATGGCATATTTCACTGTAATGGGTTTAGTGTCTTTAACTGTTCGGCTTATGAGATGGTTGCATTCTAAATCCTGAAGTTCTTTGGAAAGCATTTTGCTCCCAATGCCCTCAATCTCTCTCAACAAATCCATAAATCCCAATTTGTTGCCTTCTATAAGGGTTCCTAAAATATGGAATTTCCATTTTCCAGATAAAATGCTCATCGTATCGCTAATGGCTTGCATCCTAATTTGACAAACAGGATTATCGTTTATAACTGATTCCTTTTTCATTTATTAAAAATTCTGAATTAAATGTAAAACACCTTCAAGGTAGTTTCTTAGAGGAAACCACTTTCCAAAAGGAATTCAGTGTCAAATATACACTTATTTTCTTTATATTTGTAGCAATCAGTTAATGAGCAGGAGTTTGGAGAAAATGTTGACTGAAATTAATCCTTAAATACAAAAAATCATGAGTAACGAAACATCAAAAAACAATCCACTTATATGCGACATAGAAACCGGAATGTGTGAAACAACTGTTGAAAATACAGATGCAGCTTCTAAAAGCACAATGCAATCCGCTGAAAAATCCATAAAGCTAATTTATTTTACAGACCCTATTTGCTCATCATGCTGGGGCATAGAACCACAATTGCGCAAACTTAAATTGGAATATGGCAATGCCATCGAGATAGAATATAGAATGGGAGGTTTATTGCCAGATTGGAGTTACAACAGTGGAGGCATTGGTAAACCTTCAGACGTTGCTTCTCATTGGGATGAAGTGAGTGTGCATTATGATATGCCTATAGATGGAGATTTATGGCTGGAAGACTCTTTAGAGTCTTCTTATCCGCCATCCATCGCTTTTAAAGCCGCACAAATGCAGGATGAAGAAAAAGCCATTTTATTTATGCGGGAAATACGGGAAATGGTGTTTCTGAAAAAGATAAACATCGCTAAATGGGAACATTTAGCTACTGCTGCCAAAATAGTAGGACTTGACGTCGAACAGTTAAAAACTGATTTTGAAGGCAAAGCAAAAACGTTGTTCCATGAAGACTTAAAATTAGCAAAAGAAATGGGCGTAAGAGGATTTCCAACTATATTCTTTATTGACGAAACCGGGAATCAAGAAACCGTATATGGCACTAGGCCCTATGCCTTTTACGAAATGGCCATTTTAAAATTGAATCCGAATGTCAGCAAAAGTGAATATAGTAAAGATTGGAAAACACTCTTCTCCATCTATCCTTCCCTCACGGCAAAAGAGTTTTCCGAACTGTCCGGCTCACCAAGGGTCGAAAGTGAAAAACAATTAAACAAACTTTCTGAAAATGGAGAATTGGAAAAATTGACAACCAAAAATGGTTCTATGTGGACATTGAACACAAACGCTAAATTCCATTCCTCCAATTAAAGGGCTATAAAAAACATGATTTTTGAGGAGTTTATTTCAGGAAGTCAGTTTCATCAATTCTTATTTTTCGCATATTGACCCTGTTTTGTTTTCTGCCTATATTTCACCAAGGATCAATTAACTATACAATTAAATCTTCACGGGAATGAGCGTCTAATTAAGTTTCAAAGGGATCATCGGTGAACTCTATTGATTTAACTTATATTTGTTTCTACTTTTATAACGATCATTCCCTACTATGAAATTTCCTAATCACATTTTTAACGCTTACTTATGCCTACTGTTTATTGCTGCTTCTACACATAAAATTTACGCCCAGGAAAGCAAACTGAAGGTAATCCCTGAAGTACAACAATTTGATTTTAGCAATGGTCTTTATGAATTACCTCCCTCTATAGAAATAAAGGTAAACACCAATAAAGACGACAGTTTAATGCTTATTGCCACGCAATTAAAAGAGGAGCTCGCAAGCATGTTTACAACTGTAGCGACCATCTCAGTTACCAATGAAACAAAATCAGTTAGAAAAAACGAAATTCTTTTGACCTACAGTCAAACTCCGCTTAAAAATAGTGAAGCCTATACCCTGGAGTTAGATTCTATCAAAGGCATAACTATTAATGGCGCTTCCAGAAACGGCGTATTTTGGGCTACGCGAACAGTGATCCAACTGATTGAAAACCATCAAAATAATATACCATCTGGATTAATAACCGACTATCCTGACTATCCAAGTCGCGGATTTATGCTCGATGTTGGTAGAAAATTTTTTACTATTGACTATTTAAGAGATTATGTGAAAATTCTAGCCTATTATAAAATGAATGAGTTTCATGTTCATTTAAATGATAACGCATTTAAAGCCTATTATGACAATGATTGGTCAAAGACTTATGCAGCCTTTCGATTGGAGAGTGATACCTATCCCGGTTTGGCTGCTGACGATGGTCATTATACAAAAGAAGAGTTTCGGAACCTGCAACGCTTAGGAATGACCTACGGAGTCAATGTGATTCCAGAAATAGATATTCCTGCACATGCCTTGGCTTTTACACGCTATAACCCGGCCTTGAAAGCGTCTGCACCTTATGCAGATGATCATTTGGCCATACTTGATGATGAAAAACTTCCTGTCATCTATGATTTCTTTGATAAACTTTTTGATGAATATATAAAAGGTGAAAATCCTGTTTTTATCGGACCGGATGTCCATATAGGCACCGATGAATATATTAAGGAAGGCAACGGTAGGGATGTTGATAATGCGCAAGCCAAGCGTTTTCGCGAATTTACCAATCATTATCTAAATCATATTGCTCAATTAGGAAAAACGCCACGATTATGGGGCGGCTTGGAATGGTTAAAAGATACGCCATCAACTGAGGTAAAACCGGTAGGTAAAGCTGTCATGAATGCTTGGAGTAAAGATTGGGTGAACGCTGAAAAAATGTTGACGGATGGGTTTGAGATCATTTCTACACCAGACAGTTGGCTTTATATTGTACCAGCCGCAGGTTACTACAGAGATTTCCTAGACATTAATTGGCTTTATACCAACTATAGACCAGAAAAAGTAAATACTGTGTTAACCTTGCCGAATTTTCAAAAAGGACTTTTAGGCTCCACTTTTGCCGTCTGGAATGACATCTCTGGCAACGGAATTTCCCAATTAGACGTGCATTACCGTACTATCCCTGCACTAAAAGTACTCAGTACCAAAAACTGGAAGGTGGCGCCAAGTAAAACACTTGAAGACTATCTTCTGTTAGCTGAAACGTCTTCTGAAGGCCCTTCAGTAAACTTAAGCGGCCGTTACAAAGAGGTCGAATTAAATAAAATAGCCTCTAAAGTTGGCAAAATGCCCGCTCACTTTAATGGCACTAAAGTATTGGACTTAGGTGGCACCAATTTAGGATACAACTATGACGTTTCTTTTGAGATCAAACCAAAAAATAACAACCAAACAAATGCCGTCCTCTTCCAAAGCAACTACGGAAATGTGACACTAAACACAGCAGGTTCAGGTAAATTAGGCTTTTCACGTGACGGCTATACCTATACCTTTAATTTTATTCCTAAAAGTAATAGTTGGCAAACCATTCGTTTGATGGCCGATTACCAAAGTGTTACACTTTATGTTGACGGTGAGCAAAAAGAACAGTTAACGGCTTACAAAAAAACGGAAGGCATTCCAAATGGATTTAATTTTCAACAAACACTGGCCTTCCCTCTCGAAAAAATAGGTGATCAAAAAAATGGGTTTTCAGGAGCGATCAAAAACCTAAAATTAACCTACATTACGCCATAAAATCGATACGCCATCTTAAATGAACAAAGTATAGAATAAGAGGCATAAATGGTTAAAAATAAAGACCAACCTTCTTTTGCGCTCTAAAAAACTTAGTTTCGGCTCGGATTTTGGTTACAAAACATGTGCATTGAAAATCTTACATTGAGGAATGAATGGTGTTGAAAAAAATAAGATTACCAAACAGACGCCATCTAGATAAAAACTAATCAACTATTAGCAAAATGAATATTATTAAAATCACTTCAAAAATATTTTTTCTGTTATTTATGGGGGTTATCCTCACCACAACTTCTTGTTCAGATAAAAACAGCCTACATTCTAAAAACACTGTCTCTTCACCCTCTATTAAACTCTGGTACAAACAGCCTGCTAAAGCACCAGCAATTAATGAGCCACACCGCTTGAAGGAGGATCCAGAGTGGTTAAAGGCCTTGCCTTTGGGTAACGGCTCGTTGGGCGCTATGGTTTTTGGCGATGTTAATCGAGAGCGGATACAACTTAGCGAGGAGAGCATGTGGTCAGGAAGCCAGGATGATAATAACAATCCTTATGCCTATCCGGCCCAAGCAACTATTAGAACGTTGCTGTTTGAAAGAAAATACAAAGAAGCTAGCGCTTTAACGCAGAAAACCCAAATCAGCAAAGGTGTCGGAACAGGTGGCAACGGTGCTAATATACCTTATGGCTCGTTTCAAACCTTAGGAGATTTGTGGTTGGATTTTGATAATGACACTTCTTTTGAAAACTATCATCGTGAACTGGATTTGGAGGATGCCGTGGTAAGGATAAGCTACACTCAAAACGGAGTTCGATTTAAAAGAGAGATCTTTATAAGCCAACCTGATCAAGTGATGGTGGTTAAACTGACTGCTGATCAACCAGGAAAAATTTCTTTTAAAGGCCAGCTTACCAGACCAGAAAAATTCACAACTACGGCCTCAAATGAGCAATTGATTATGCAGGGCACATTATCCGATGGCAAAGGAGGTGAAGGATTGCAATACATGACGCGGTTAACTGCTGTCCATAAAAAAGGTCATATTGACTATTCTGACGCTGGAATTACCGTGGAAAATGCCGATGAAGTGACTTTGCTTTTGAGCGCCTCAACCGACTACCTTTTAGATTATCCTACCTATAAAGGCAGAGATTACAAAACAATTACTCATACCAACTTAATACAAAGCAAACAAAAAAGCTATAATGTGCTTTTAGATACTCATAAAAAAGACTATCAAAATTATTACAAGAGAGTTAGTTTAAATTTGACATCCCAACCCGATACCATACCCACAGACGTTCGTCTTCAAAATTTTAAAACCAACCCTTCAGATCCCTATCTGATTGAAAAACTATTCCAATATGGAAGGTATTTGTTAATATCTTCCTCCAGACCAGGTACATTACCTGCAAATTTACAAGGAATTTGGACAGATAAAATCCAAACGCCATGGAATGGAGATTATCATACCAATGTGAACGTCCAAATGAACTACTGGCCAGCCGAGACAACCAATTTAGGTGAAATGCATTTGCCTTTATTTGATTTGTTAGCGTCTATTCAAGAACCGGGCGCTAAAACAGCTCAAGTGCATTACAATGCCAAAGGTTGGATTTTACATCCGGTTACAAATGTTTGGGGTTACACCTCTCCTGGAGAGGATTCGAGTTGGGGAATGCACATCAGTGGGGGCGCATGGCTAAGCACTCACATTATGGAACATTATTACTTTACTTTAGACAAGGCGTTTTTAGAAAAAACCTATCCCCTATTAAAAGCTTCCGCTGAATTCTATATGGATTGGCTAATTAAAGATCCTGAAACAGGAGAATTAGTTTCTGGCCCTTCATCCTCTCCAGAAAATACTTTTGTGGCACCAGATGGCAGCCATAGCCAAATATGTATGGCGCCAGCACATGATCAACAGGTCATCTGGCAACTTTTTAAAAATTATATTGACGCTTCAATAGCATTAAATATTAACGACCAGTTCTTAACTAAAATAAAGGCTGCACAAAAAGAATTATCACAACCAAAAATTGGCAGTGATGGACGCTTAATGGAATGGAATGAAGAGTTTGAAGAAGTGGAGCCCGGACATCGTCATATTTCTCACTTATTCGCATTGCATCCTGGATATCAAATAGACGTCAACAAAACACCCGAATTGGCTCAAGCCGCACGTCAATCCTTGGACTTTAGAATTAAAAATGGTGGCGGACACACGGGTTGGAGTGCAAGTTGGCTGATCAATCAATATGCAAGATTGGGAGATGCAGAACTAGCAAAAATCAACTTGCACAAAGTCATTTCAGAAAGTTTAAGTCCGAACTTGTTTGGGCTTCATCCACCCTTTCAAATTGACGCCAACTTTGGGAGTACGGCAGGAATTGCAGAAATGTTACTTCAAAGCCAATCCGATGAATTATCAATACTTCCTGCGTTGCCTAAAGATTGGGCGCATGGAGAGGTAAAAGGTTTGGCTGCAAGAGGAGGTTTTATAGTTGATATAAAATGGGAATCTGGAAAACTTATGGATCTAAAAGTTATGTCCAAAAACGGCGGGATCTGCAAACTTCGTTATGCAGGGAGAGAAATGGTCTTACAAACTAAAAGTGGAATGACATATTCTCCTGTTAAGAATGGAAAAATAATGGACGAGATTTCCAGTTCCCGAAATTAAACGACCAAACCATGGTTTTAGGAGCTCCAGTTTTATGAAAAAGATAAGAAGAGTTTTCGGATATTAAAAAAGGAAGATAATTTCCATAGCGAAAAAACGAAGTTGAATGTAATTATGTTCAACTAAATCATTCAGTTCTACCAAATATGTAGCAAAGAGTTTACCCAAAATAATTGCAATTCCTATGATATGGCAAACAACAGATATAGAATAAGTATTCTTATCAAAAAGGATGTTTCGCTATTTTATATCTTTAATCATTGTTGTCCGATTAAAGTTGCGTTGATTTTCTGAGAATAGTGATCAATAAAGTTCTTTCAACGTTTTTGATCCTCAATCCCCTTCATTTCTCGGTTTTTGAAAACTATTTCTAAAACATCATAATCCATTCTAATTATGAATTTTACAGCCCATATTTTCAATTAATTACGTGTTTAGTCTTGGTTCTATCAGCGGAGCGGCGGTTACTGATCTTGTCGAAGTGTCATAATTCTTTTCCGGACAATAGTGATCTTTAATATATATCTAAATTTATTTTAAAGAGAATATCAAGTAAATCCTAAGTTTTAATCATTGTAATAAATAGTCCATTTTGGAAACATTTTTTTTCTTTTGAAATTTTCCTTTAAAAAATAAAACTCCTGATCCAAGTCCTTGGCATTTCTCACAAATAGATAGGTGTTTTTATATTTAAAACGTTCATTTACCTTGCTAACGATCTGTTTATCATTCATATCCCAAAGATGCTCCTTCCAACTATCGTCGTTTTGAAATTGAATCTCTCTTTCTGTAGTATCGTGATTGAATTTGAGGGTTATAAACTCGGCATCGGTATAAAATGGAATCGAACTTAAGAGATAGTCATATACAAAAATGGTGTTTTTATTATCGCCAGACATCGATTTTGTGAAGTCCACAATTTGCTTTGTAGAATTTATCAATGAGTTGTTTTTATTGAATATTTGACTTGAAATCAACAGTAGGGAAACACTAAAAACAGCAGCCAACAAAACAGGTTTTAAGCGGTGGCTATCTTGAATAAAAAAATTGACAACCAACGCTATTACTAAGGCCAGAAAACCAACAATGACCGGCAATATTGAAACATGGACACTCTCCAAATCCAACCCGTAAAATATAACCAATGCAGCACACAAAAGGGCGGAAAAAGACAAAAACCCAATTGTAATAATCTTTCTGGATACTAAAGGCATAGTTTGCAATTGTGAAGCGATAAATATCGCCAACATCCAGAAAACAGGTAAAATGTACATGATGAGCTTTGTACTAAACATCGAAAATAAGATGAACAGCGCAAAGGCCGCCATCAACAAAAGCCTATTCTGTTGGTTCATTCCTGAAAGCTGGCTGAATCTTGATTTCAACTTTGGAAGGATCCCAAGCCACCAAGGGAACAACAACCCGACAATTAAAGGTAAATAAAACCAAAAGGGCTTTGAACGGTTGTAGGCCTTAGAATTCATGCGTGCGACTAATTGTTTTTCCACAAAATAATCCCACAGCTTCGGATTGTCGGCAATTACCATAAGATACCAACTTGCGCCAATTGTAAGGCACAAAAGAAAACCAATGATATGATGGACATTAATGTTGGATTTCTTTTTAAAAAAATATTTATAAGCAATGATGTAGGTCAGAATAAACAGTAATGCCACAGGACCTTTGGTCAGTAGAGCCAAGCCCACAAATACATAAAAAAGATATAAAAAAAGCACCTTTAACTTGATGGTATAATATTGCCAACAGTAAATTGAGGCCAATATAAAAGTGGTCAAAAAAGCATCTGTTGTAAGGTTTCTGCTTGAAATAATCACGATAGGCATTGTAAAATATATTATACCAGAAACAAATGCTATTTTTTTATCTGTGAAAAGCAAATTAGCCATACCATAAATAAGCAGCAATTGAACGGCAATGGCCACCTGCAAAAAAAATCTGGCACCAAATTCATTTACACCAAAAATACGGTAGCCCAAGGTGGTGATATAGTAAACCATTGGTGGTTTATGAAAGTGAAAGACACCTAGTAGTTTTGGGTTAAGATAATCGCCCGAAACAAACATTTCACGACTGATTTCAGCATATCTCGCTTCACTTGTTTCCGCGAGACCATAATTACCCAATCCTAAAATTAGAACACCGAATGCACAACAAACGAATAATAAAAAATAAGAGTCGATGGTTTTTTTCAATTCTTAAACATTTAATTTGAAAATTTAAAATTCTGACTAGAATCTAAAGATTATATAAAGTTCTTCTGTCAATGCCAATACTGAACATGAATTCGCCATCAGATTTCCTGTTTACGAATAATAATAATATTTCTACCGTAGAGAAAAACACCCAAGGCATGCCCAATAAACAAGACAGGGTCTTTTCGCAGAATGGCGTATATTAATATCAAAACAGAACCAAATAAGCTCATAGCCCAAAAACCCATAGGCAAGGATGATTTTTTTCTTATTTCAGAATACAGCCATTGATAAACGAACCGCAATGTAAAAACCACTTGCCCTAAAATACCAAACCATAAAAGCCAAAAGGGGATCTCTAAATTATTAAAAAGCAATTCCCTATCGTAAACTTGATTATTATATCCAAAAAACAAAATCAAAAGTGGGAAACCACAAAGAAACCATCGAAATAATTTAGGGAACAATCGCCAACTATCCTGTAATTGCATATTTCTTATATAAATAAAATAGGTAAATATCTGACCAAACATAATTGCAAAATCATTACGCAAATAGCCATATATAAAAAGTAAAAAAGAAGCCAGCAAGCTCAATTGCCAAAACAATACAGGTGTCAATACTTTCTTTTTTTTTTCGGAAGCAATCCATTGTAAAATCGAACGGCTTGAAAACAAAAATTGTGCACAAAAACCAATGCTATATATAAGCCAATGACTCATCCTCTACTTGAAACTTGGTAGTTGATATACCTTTTTTTCATCCATAAATATGCGAAGCAATCTGCTAAGGGGCCAATAATTCGATTCCAAAGTCCAAATTTTGTTTCTCCTGAGATTCTTGGAAAGTGCCTAACAGGAATTTGTTTCACTTTTCCATTTTGCAAGAGCACCATAGCAGGTAAAAAACGATGCAGTCCTTTAAACATAGGGATGCGCTTTGCATACACTGAGTTTATAATTTTGAGCGGACAGCCAGTATCGTCTATACCATCATGAGTAAATCCAAGTCGAATACCATTCGCTATCTTAGAGGATATTTTCTTTATAACGCTATCCTTTCTATCAATTCTTACACCAGTGACTAAATCATAGTCATCAATAAATGGGAGCAAGAGATTAAAGTCCATCGGGCTTGTTTGTAAATCCGCATCTATATAAGCTATATGAGAACTTTCAGCAAAATCAAAACCAGCTTTAATTGCCGCACTTAAGCCATAATTTTTATCGAAATCAATATAGTTGAAGCTTGAGTTATCATTGCATAATTGCTTAACGATTTTCAAACTATCATCGGTGGAACCATCATTTACAAAAATCACAGTCGATTTAATTTCTGATTGATCGATAAACTTCTGTAATTCTTTACTGAGACGAAGGAGGTTGCCCATTTCGTTATAGACGGGTACTACAATGGTCATTGAGTGTCTCATAAAATTTCATGATGATTTACACAATGTTAAGATAAGTAATTGATTCTAATGAAAACTAAAAGTGTAGCGAAATTTATACATACTTTTTTAAGAAGTCTTTTGGAACTTTCCATCAATTCCAACCGATGAGTGACCTATAAGTATTCGTTATATTTTTAATGAGATTGTGTTTCAGTTCTTATGAAATTAATACAATTGAATTATTAAGAGAAGATTATTATAAATCATTTCGTCAACGGCCATTTAGCTCCTAAAAATGTAGACTATCAACCTGTTATAGCGCAAGTGTGTAGATTTCATATCAGTTTGATCGAGATAATTCTTGCGACAAATTATAATTAAGCACTAGTCAAAGCCACAAAAAAAGCAATAAAACTGAACATCGAAATAAGATTACATTTATCTTTATAGTATCATACTCCAAATACGATTGATCAATTAACAGCGAAATTCCGATACCTATCAGGAAAATTTTACCTGAAGCCCTATTTTAAGACTTGACTTTAAAAACTATCAAAATGATTCAAATTCAAGATAGACATCCCGCTGATATCGCAGAACATCTTGCTTTGTTAAACCGAAAGGAAAGAGATATGGCGTTCTTAATGCTTAAAGATAAAAGAACTGAAGTCTTTAGTTATTTGGACGATTCGTTAAAACATGAAATTGTAAAAAGCCTTGGCGACAAGGAGCTTGAAGAGCTCATTAACAATATGAATCCTGACGATAGGACGGCTCTTTTTGAAAATTTTCCGGATGAACTTATCAGGCATTTAATAAATCTTTTATCGGATTCAGAAAAAGATATTGCCCTAAATTTAATAGGTTATAAAAAAGATAGTATCGCCCGATTAATGACGCCCAATTATGTACAGACGAAGCCCAATTGGACCGTGGCGAAAGTTTTAGACCACATTAAAAAATTCGGAAGAAAAGCCGAAACGCTCAATTTTGTATATGTCGTTGATGAAGACAACCATCTGATCGATGATTTAAGGATTGGTCAATTGCTAATGGCAGAGCCAGATACGCAAATTTCCACACTTATGGACAAGAGATTTATTGCTATCCATACCAATATTAACATTGAAGATGCCTTCAATATATTTGATAAATATGACCGCTCTGCTTTGCCCGTCATCACGAGTAATGATATTTTAGTAGGCATTGTTACTTTTGACGACATCTTAGACAAAATGAAAGATCGGGATACCAAGGACATTCACAAATTTGGAGGTGTTGAGGGCTTGGATCTATCCTACACTAAAACCCCGATGCTGGAAATGGTAAAGAAAAGAGCGGGTTGGCTGGTGATTTTGTTTTTAGGAGAAATGCTCACCGCATCGGCAATGGCCCATTTTGATGGAGAAATAGAAAAAGCGGTCGTTTTAGCTTTGTTTGTACCGCTCATTATTTCAAGTGGCGGTAATTCTGGTTCCCAAGCGGCCTCATTGATTATTAGAGCCATGGCCTTGAGAGAATTACAACTCAAAGACTGGTGGTATGTGATGAAAAAAGAAATATTTTCGGGATTACTGCTGGGTACTATTCTTGGAGTCATTGGTTTTATACGGATCCTAATTTGGCAAAAAACAGGCATTTATGACTACGGGCGTTATTGGATACCAGTGGCATTGAGTGTTTCTACTTCATTGGTTTTTATTGTGCTTTGGGGAACGCTTTCAGGATCTTTAATTCCGTTCGTTTTAAGGAAAACCGGTTTAGATCCGGCAACCGCATCAGCGCCTTTTGTAGCAACCTTAGTAGACGTTACCGGATTGGTAATTTATTTTTCAATTGCAGCCATGTTTCTTTCTGGGAAATTGCTTTGAGAAGAACTATTGCAAACACACATATAAACTAAGGTTCACACAAGCCAAACAATCAAAAACTCAGAACCTATTTAAAATCTTTGCTTGATAAAACTCGTTATCAAACACAACTTTATTGATAAAAATAAAAGCCTGGTGCAAATCTTCAGGAGGAAGATTAAAATGTCAGGTTTCCTGTTCAAATAGCTGTGAAATAAAAAACTACCATTTAGCGGTTCCAATTTTTCAACAATAGCCTTTAGAGCCATATGCCACTAAATAACCGTTTACATTGCTCATGCAAGATGGTGCGCACCGATGGCAAACGGAACAACAGGATTGGCAGTGCCATGATAAAACACACCCGGAACAGTATTAAACGTTGTGATTAAGGACCTGTCTAAAATAGCTCCTGAAACGGAAATAACTCCCGCCAATTGTTGGTGTGCTTTTGATATAATTCTGGTTGATGACGAGATTCTATTCTAGGTTAAATCTAAAATCGTTTCGCACAAGCACTACCAAAAAGTATGAACTTACGGTCATCAAATTTAAATTCCGATTTGTATTTAACCAGATACAACAATCAAGACGGCATCAACCAACCTATTCTCAATTATTTAGCACTTGTAATACCTTTTACGCATCGTATTATGTAAATTTGGGAGAAAAGCTGCTCAGACATGAAAACAAATTCAAGATTGATAAGTAACTACGACTACAAAAAAATGTTTTTGCCCAATGTCTCGCGGCATGATCTTTTTAATTTTTCAAGCCTGCAGAGTTATCGCATTGAAAGATATCTTAAGCACATTGTAATTCCCGTCACGCCCTATCAAACGTCCTTTAATTTTTTGATTTTCGTGACGAAGGGCTGGATAAAACAACAACTGGAAAACTCAGTATTTGAGGTTAAAGCCAACGGCGCAATCAATATAAGACAAGGAAACTACACTGCTACTTTAGAACTTTCCGATGACGTGGAAGGCTATTTTGTGGTTTATGAAAATGAAATTGTTGATAAAATCGTTCTGAACAGCAAGGATCTCAACTTTTTTTATACCACTCCATTTTTGATTGTCAAAGAGAAAACCATAAGTTGGATTACTAGAATTTTTGGATTACTTGAAGAAGAATTGCGGGATATTGAATCCAACCAGACCATCTGTATCTTACTCTTTGAATCCATTTTATTGAAAATTATACGTGCTGAAAATAAAAACTATCAGGCTTTATCTCATATGAGCTCGATTTCTTTTCGTTTTCGTGAGCTCGTTCATAAGCACCACGTAGATCACAAAGAGATTGGATTTTATGCGCAAAAATTAAATCTTTCTGATAATTATCTGAATAAATGCGTGAAGGAAACCACGGGAAAACCGCCAAAACAATGGGTCAATGAAATCAGTATTCTTCATAGTCAGATCCTTTTGCAGGACAGTTCAAAAGAAATAGCACAAGTCGCTTTTGAGCTCAATTATCAGTCAGGCTCCTATTTCTCGAGATTGTTCAAAAAAGTTACTGGATTGACACCTACTGAATACCGTTCGTCAAGATCTTCTTAGACGTTTTTCTGCTCCTTTACTTTTTGCCAAACGGATTTTTCCAAACCACATCAATTGCTAAATAATTGACGTCCACCACATTTGATTTTCCGATGATATTGTGCATATATCCCAAATCGAAGGTGAATGGAATATCCTGCGGCGTGATGGTATAATAAAGTCCCAAACGCGCTTCTTTATATTGGAAATTTGAATAGTTATTTTTTGGATAATTCTCTTTACTGATGGCAAACAAGGCTTCGGCACTTCCAATAATATGATGGATTTTCTGGGTACCAAGATCAAAATTCAATTGGGTTTTTAAACGGGTGCGCAACTGAAAATTCTCATCAGTTTTAGTGAAATCAGGATTATAGAATTTCCGAAACTCTTGTCTAATCGTATTTTTCCATGTGATGTGATCCGTGCCCGTGATATAAGAAAAACGTCCATAAACTCGAAATTCCTGTTCGATTGCCGGGGATAATTTCTCATAGGGCGCAGACGAATCGTAAAGATTGGAACGTCTATAACTCAGCGCATAGGAATATTCCCAGTTTTTATGAAAACGGTTGGAGATTTCCTCATTCAAAACCAAAATGCCCATTTTTGTAAATGGGTTGGTATTATCAGGATCGCTTTTATATCCCAAACCTACATAGGTTGTGGAAACTTTGTGCTCCAGCGAATCTAAGGACTGCTTGATACCAAACGCAAACCAAGCGGCGGTTTTTGCCTTCCCCAATCCCGGAGGACTTAATTGTGCGTATGAATTGGAAAAAGCGGCCATAAAAATGACCGCTAATAGTAATGTTTTGTTTTGAAAACATATTTTTTTCATGAGTTCTAAAATTTAGAATTTATAACTTATTCCTGCCTTTACTGTAAGTGGTGTTCCTGGTGCATAGCATAATTCTGAAATAGCACTAGGCTCATTTCGGATTGGAACTGTTTTCCAAATCAAAGCGTCGGATGTATTTGTTATCAAAACCGTAAATGGAACGGTTATCGGTCTGCTCAATTTCATCGCCATAAACAAGATCATTCAGAAAGAATGTAAAGTTTGAAAAGAGGTTGAAATCATATTTCGAATAGAACAAATTACTTGATATTTCTTCATCATCGTTGCGTATATTTCTGTAGTTAATAGCAAAGTTGGATCGCGACGTACTTCCTCCTTCCGTAGGATCAATGGAACCCCAACGACTAATAAGTCCTTCTTTTACGGCTCTTTCCGGAATTTGTCCAGATGCATTCCACCCCGAGCTAAATGTTGATCCTAGGATAGACAGATACTGTTTGTTATCGATCCACTTACTATATTTTGCCATAATATTTACACGATTGAAATTTTGTTTGATATCAAAAGGTCCATCAGAATAACTGAATTCACTCGCTACATAAAAGTTTTTATCTTCCACATCCCTGTTTAGCAAATTAATCATCGTTACTGCGCGCATCGAATTAAAAGAACCGCCTTCCAACTTCACAAGATTATTTTTCAACTTATCAAAAGTGGTAAAGTTGACATAGCCCGAGGTATTGAAATCGCCTTTGTCAGCGTAGTAAGCGCCTTTACCAAAATCGATATCCTTGATGGTTTCTGGGATCAGAAAGTGCAAATCAGCATAACCTTGTCCGTGGGCATGTGACACCATATTCACAGGAATACCATCGGCGGTCACACTAACGTCGGTGCCATGATCATTATCAAAACCACGGAGAAAAATTTGTTCCGCTTTTCCACCACCGGCATGTTGTGCAATAAATAATCCGGGGACCTTTCGTAATAAATCCTGCGCCGTATTTACAGGGTTGTTTTTTAAATCGACATGTAACACCTGTTTTCTAAAATCTTCATTTTGAATTAAAATTTTACTTAAATAAACGGTATCTAAATCTGTCTTTATGGGTTCTTGTTTATTTCTCTCTTGGGAAAACCCTTTTTGACTCATGAACATCAGTATGCTCAATGCTAAGATCCTCATTATCATATTGGTTGGTTTTTTCTATTACTTATTCGTCGATTCACTTTTGTGATTCGTTATCAAAAAATTTCTTTTATCCCTTCTTCTTTTCTCTTCATAATTACTCACAAGCTTTTTTAGCGGAACAATAATCCACATAGATAACACGAATGGAAAGGTCAAAGTAATCCAGCCATGATTCATCATGAAAATATCAAAGTAGGTCGCAATGACAACAGATAAAAGCACGTAAAGTCCATCCCGAGGTTTGATGCCACTACAAGCAATACCACATAAAACGGCATTAAAACTAAACATCCCATCATCGATTAATTTCACGTTATTCTGATGGAAATGCGCTATGGTACCTGCAATTAAAGCGGCAACAAACCCATATAAAGCTGCAGTAGGATTGTTGACAAATACACCTAAAAAAAACAGTGTGCCAGCGACCATTGTGCCTTTAAAAATGACTTCACTATACGCATGCGCTGGGACGACAAGATCCTGCAGTTCAAACATTTCCTCTACTACTTCTATTGTATTATGACCAGCGAGGCTGAGATGATCTATGGCCAAAACAGCAATTACGGTCACTACGACAAAAGGAAATGTGAAAAATGGAAGCTTTCTTCGAATCGAAAACTCCATCAATAAGGTGGATAGTATGGAGCCTAAAATAATACAAATCCAAATAAGCAGGCTAGACTCGAAGACAGATATGAGTCCAACGCCAATTAGCGTTGCATTAAATCCATACAATCCGGCTTTTATATTAGTGTCGTCAAATTTCAAGATTTTAGCCGTCGCCGTTCCGATAATTGTACTCACTAAAGCCACAACTCCCATAAGGACAGAGTCATGTGCTATTGCTATTAGGAACAGTAAGCCCGTCCAGGCACTATCCTGAAGCATAATCTGCCCGATACCCTTAAGTATTGTTTGCACTATTATTTTGATGGTTTCTATTATTTTCATTTTCTTTTAAATTCTATGGCTATGAATTGTATTGAATTACCAGCCTAAAAAGACCATGCCCACACCACACACTAACACCACAGCCCCACTGATAGCTGGCGTATAGCGTTCGAGTTTTTCTGTTTTGAAAAACGAATAGCCATAAACTCCCAAAAGCACCATGCCGAGCATGGTTAATACCGTACTCACCGTAAAGACACTAATCAAGGTCATGATTTCACTTATGGAGCGATTAAGTCCTGAATAAAATAGCAATGGAATAAGCGGTTCGCTTGGTCCCATTACGAATATGGCAAAAAGCACTAGTGGTGTTACTTTGACACGATCTTTGGGCATGACCACTTCGCCATGTTTATGGGTGTAAACAAATACATCATCGCCCATCACATCAAAGTGTTTGTGTGCTTTGTTTTTGTAGGCGGCCCAAAGTCCGTAGATAAGGTAAATGGCGCCAAAGAGCAATAATGCCCAACTTGCGATATTGCCACGGAAGTCTTGAAAAAACGTAATCTTATTTAATTGCCATCCTGCGAACACACCAATAAGTCCTAAAACTACCGAGCTTAAAATATGACCTAAACCGCAAACAATTGTGAGCATGATCGTTTTGGGCATGCTCCATTTGCGCGAACGCGAAAGCACTATAAAGGGCAAATAATGATCAGGTCCAGAAGCCGTGTGAAAAAAACTAATGCTGATAGCCGTGATCGATAATGCTATTAAATTTGAATCCATAGGTTTATTAAATTTTTATTTCTACCTTTTCTTCCCAAAGTACACGTTGCACTTTTTTGAAGAAATCATACATCTGCTCGCCGCCGTTTCCTAAAACCCGGATCACAAATCCTTTTGCCTGAAGCTCACTGATCCCAAAGGAAACACCTTCTAATTCTTCCAATTCTTTATAAAAGTGTTCGATATGATCCAAAACATCTTCGTTTCTGGTATTGAGATAAATAAGCGTGCCTTGATGCGAATACCCTTCCAACAATCCCAAAGATTCCAACGGCATAATTTCTGGTTTGAGCAGGACATTATCCTTTAAAATTAAATGGTCATGATGATAAACCTCAACAAGATTCTGAAAATGAGCATATTTAAAAGCTTCGCCAGAATGCTTGCGCCCACAAGTAATTATTTCACTGATAGTCAGATCGCAATCATCGTCGATATATATTTTGTTATGACTTTTAAACGTCGAATCTTCATGCGGTACTACAGGATGCGGCACATACGAAAAAGAAGTGCCTTTGTGCATTTTGACTGTCATAATCTGCGAAGCGTCATGATCCATATTATACAAACGTTGGTAGGATTGCGACTGCAACTGTAAACGTGCCTTCTTTTTGATATTCACCTGAATATCGTATTTATCCCCACTTAAAATCCCTGGCGACGAACTCATAATCATTAAGTACGACGCGCCATCAGTTTCATACTGACCAACAGGAACAATCCGGAATGGTTGCGTTACATAGGCATCTCTTAAAAAAGACTGTCCATCCCGCTCTTCTACTTCTATTCTTAAGTTGCTTACCATGAAATTAACGGATTAAGTTAGGCTCTTCAACATCTTCCAATAATGCATATTTTTTGATCCATCCAATAACCTCATCAATCCCTTCAGTTCCTCTAAGATTTGAAAATACAAATGGTGCGCCTTTTCTCATTCTTCTGGCGTCCGTTTCCATAACTTCCAAACTTGCACCAACATAGGGCGCTAAGTCAATTTTATTAATCAGCAATAAATCAGATCGTGTGATACCAGGACCACCTTTACGTGGAATCTTCTCACCTTCGGCCACGTCAATTACGAAAATCGTAACATCGGCAAGGTCTGGAGAGAAGGTTGCAGAAAGGTTATCGCCACCACTTTCGATCAGAATAAGTTCAATATCCGGAAAGCGAGATACTAATTCGTCCACCGCTTCCAAATTCATACTGGCGTCTTCACGGATTGCAGTGTGAGGACAGCCTCCAGTTTCAACACCGATGATTTTTTCTTTTGGCAACAAACTGTTTTTCACCATATATTCTGCATCTTCTTTGGTATAGATGTCGTTGGTGATCACACCCATATTGTAATCGTTCAACATTTTTCGGCTCAAACGTTCCAATAAGGCAGTTTTACCTGAACCTACGGGGCCTGCGACCCCAATTTTGATATATTTTCTTGTTTCCATTATTCTATTTGTTTTTTAAGACATGTATAATCTTGAGTAAAGGCGCTCATGCTGCATGCAGCGAATATCAAAGGCGATATTGCACAACCCCACAAGGTCTCTATCAATGGTTAATGTTTCCTTTGCCAATTGACTGATTAGTGGCTGGAGTTCAAAAAGAACGTCTTGCCCGTCCAATTGTCCTAAAGGCACCAACTTTACCGAGTTGGTAATCATCCCGATGGCGGCGTTGTAATAGAAGGCAAATAAGGCTTCGGCCAACGGAATTTGAAGCAGTTGTGCATACATCCCAAAAGCGATACAATAGTGCGCCGTTACTTCTTTGCTGTAGATTGCTTTTTCATATTGAGTAACGATATCAAAAGCTTTTTGGCGTCGGAAGATTTTAATTAATCGAATGCCCAACTTCTGACTAGCCTCTCTTATTTCACGCGGACTTTTTAAAGCACTGCATTCCTGATCAAGTTTAATAATGGTTTCCAAATCGTTAGCAGCGGTTGCTTCATAGGCCAGTTTTAAGAAGGACGCATCATTGTATTTAAGGTTGTACTTTAACATGTTGGTGACAAATACCTTAGTGGACTTCACACTGTGCACGACCTCATCTTGAACGTAAGTCTCTAATCCGTTGGAATGGGAATAACCGCCAATTGGCAAGGTCGGATCGGCCAGATGCAGCAAACTTCCCAAGTATGTGTTTTCTATATTAGTCATTTGAAGATGCGATATTTAAGATTTTTGTAAAAAGTGACCCACCGCCATGTCCATGAGGAGTCACGTTTGATTTCAGCAAATGCAAAAGCTGTACTTCCTTTTTTTCTGGGGAATACCCACTGGCTTCCAACCAGCGAAACATCGGCATTTCAAAAGGCATCATTATCTGATCATTCTGAATAAATAACGGCAGATGTTTGTTTCCGATTTCATAGCAGATGGTTCCCATTTCTAAAAGAGAAGCCGGCGTCATTACGATAGCTTCACAAGGTTTGATGTGAACGACCACCACTTTTTTATCATCCTGATAGAGAATGTCATCTTGATGCAGGCGTTGTCCTTCCTGAATAAACTTTATGGCAATTTCCATCCCTGAATTAGTGCGTTTGCGCTGAATGCGCTTCGTAGTTTCAAACCATTCAATTTCGAGAACATCAACATCAAGGCCTACAATCGGATGTGTTTTTATATTTCCTATGATCTGTTGTATAATCATTGTTTTTTCTTTTTAAAGCGATGTTTTTCGAAGCACCAATACCTGAAGCAGATCTGTCAATAACCACAATACGGCATCGTCATTTAAAAAACAGCTCCGCCCATTGTGTCAATCACACATCTGCTCTCACTATTGGTTTTGTTCTTTTTGGTTGAAGAATCCTAACGCATTAGGACGCTGTCCTGCACTTGTAGCTCTGAAAAAACTGCGCACACAATTACAAGATTTAAATTAAAGTCAAATTGATTTTGTTCTCATCCATAAAACTCTTAAGGAGAAGGTTAGGTCGACCTTCCCCCGATTTCACTACGCCAAATGGTACTGCCGCAGTGAAACTGAAGAATCTCTAGGTCTTAAAACAAAAAGTAAAGTTGTGCTAACGGAAGTACGTCTACCGGTTCGCAGGTGAGCACCTTACCATCAATACTTACTTTATAATTCTCAGGATTTACCATGATTTCTGGTGTCCCATTATTGTGAATCATGTCTTTCTTACCAATATTTCTACAGTTTGAAACTGGAAGAAGTGTTTTCTGCAATCCGTATTCCTCGGCAATATTTTTGTCAATAGAAACCTGAGATACGAAATTGAACACCGATTTTGTCAAGGCTCTACCATAAGTGGCGTACATATTACGCATGATGATAGGTTGTGGCGTAGGAATAGAGGCGTTGGCATCTCCCATTTTGCTGGCGGATATCAAACCACCTTTCATGATGATTTCTGGTTTCACACCAAACAAAGCTGGTTTCCAAATAACCAAATCGGCAATTTTTCCAGCTTCTATTGAGCCAACATAATTTGAAATCCCGTGAGCAATGGCAGGATTGATGGTATATTTAGAAATATAGCGTTTGGCGCGGAAATTGTCGTTTTTGGAATCTTTATCTTCTTCCAAAAACCCTTTTTGCTTCTTCATCTTATCTGCAGTTTGCCAGGTACGAATCACTACTTCGCCAATACGGCCCATGGCCTGAGAGTCAGAACTCATGATGCTGAACACGCCCATATCTTGAAGCACATCTTCGGCAGCAATTGTTTCAGGACGAATACGCGAATCGGCAAAAGAAACATCCTCAGGAATTTCTGGACTCAAGTGATGGCAAACCATCAACATGTCTAAATGCTCATCAATAGTATTACTTGTAAAAGGTCTGGTTGGGTTTGTCGATGCTGGCAATACATTAGGATACATCGCTGCTTTGATGATATCTGGTGCGTGACCACCACCCGCGCCTTCAGTATGGAAGGTATGGATAACACGTCCTGCAATAGCATTCATGGTGTCTTCCAAAAATCCGCTCTCATTAAGGGTATCGGTATGGATAGCCACCTGAACATCATATTTGTCCGCTACTCTTAAAGCCGCATCAATAACCGCCGGAGTGGCACCCCAATCTTCGTGGATTTTTACACCTAAGGCTCCTGCTTCAATTTGCTGAGCAATGGGAGCTTCAATTGAAACGTTTCCTTTTCCAAAGAACCCCACATTTACAGGAAAAGCTTCTGCTGCCTGCAACATTCTTTTAATATTGAATTTACCTGGCGTCACAGTGGTCGCATTTGTACCGTCAGCAGGACCTGTTCCACCACCAATCAAGGTGGTCAAACCACTGTATAAAGCAGTTTCCATTTGCGATGGACTGATAAAATGGATGTGGGTATCAATACCACCGGCAGTCACAATATACCCATGACCGCCATGTACTTCGGTTGCCGCACCAATGATCATATTGGGTGTGATATTATCTGTGATATCAGGATTTCCCGCTCTACCAACGCCGACGATTTTTCCATCCTTGATGCCGATATCCGCTTTCACAATGCCCCAGTGGTCAATAATCGTTGCACCACAGATAACAAAGTCAAGCACGCCTTCATCACGCAATGCTTTTGAAGATTGACACTGGCCATCTCTTACTGTTTTTCCGCCTCCAAATTTTGCTTCGTCACCGTAAGAGCAGAAGTCTTTTTCAATTTCAATAATAAGGTCGGTATCTCCAAGACGTATTTGGTCTCCTACAGTAGGACCAAAAATGCTCGTATAGTTTTTTCTACTTACTTTTAAACTCATGATTTGACATTTTTAAATTTACCTTCTTCTAATCTTTCCATTGCAGTCTCTTTATTTTGTGGCGATAGATCGCCATCAACTAAATTGTTGTGACCAAAAAGACGTTGGCCTCCACCAAACTCTGTTAGCTCCACTTCTTTCACTTCTCCTGGTTCAAATCTTACCGCCGTGCTCGCAATAATATTTAAGCGCATACCAAATGCTTTTTCTCTGTCAAAAGACATCATTCTGTTTACTTCAAAAAAATGATAATGAGATCCTACCTGAATAGGTCTATCACCCGTATTGGTGACTTTTATTTTTATCGTTTTTCGGCCTTCATTACAAATGATGGCCTTGTCTTTAAGGATAATTTCTCCTGGAATCATAATGCTATGTTTTAAGATTATCGCACTGGATTGTGCACCGTTACTAATTTAGTTCCATCAGGAAATGTGGCTTCGATTTGGACATCGTGAATCATTTCTGGAACGCCCTCCATCACATCTTCTCTGCGAAGAAGTGTCGCGCCGTATTGCATCAATTCGGCAACCGTTTTACCATCGCGGGCACGTTCCATCAACTCACTGCTAATAAGCGCAATGGCTTCAGGATAGTTCAATTTTAAGCCGCGGGCTTTTCTCTTTTGAGCCAGTTCACCTGCTTGGTGCAGCATCAACTTCTCAATCTCTCTGGGTGTTAAATGCATAATATTGGATTTTATTTGATTATTAAATGGGTTGAAAATTGCGATAGTAGTATTGTCAAGTCATATTTCCGAAAAGTCAATAGCCACAGAATCCTAGGGATAAAACCCTTAAAATGAAAACTTTGAAAATAAGATAAACGATTCGTTAATATTCAGAAACCAGGAGTCTGTATTCAGAGCTACTTTGCTAAAAAACGTTTAGAAAAAACTTGAATACAATAACTAAGGTGTCATTCTGAATTTAGTACGGTGGCAATCTTAAAGTGATGTTATGATTAAAAAACATCTTAATTAAAATCACGTCAAGCTAAACCAGCACTAAGTGCTGTTACAAAAATTTAGAAATTAATTTGTAAACTATGAAAGAGAATAGTTCGCGACACACTATATATCGGCGGCATATTCCCCTTTAGTAATCCGTCAATTTTCAATTTACAGCGTTCCACAAGATCATTAGAAATTGAGCGCTTGCAAAAAGCAACCGTGGGCGATGGGGATAATTTTATAAAGGAGATATCAGATTGATTATCTTCATTAGTGTTTTCTGATAAAATACAATTAGGGTGGTAAGTGGCTTCAGAAGGATTTTCTATAAGCGCAGCAGTTTCATCATAGTTAATGACCTCACTTTTTACTTGAACTTCGATGCTATTTTTCATCTCAGCTGCATTGCAAACGTTGCCGCCAACAAAGATACCGAGCATGTAGATCGTCATTAATAAAAAAATACTTTTTCGTGCCATTGCAAAGCGTAGGATAAAGCTTATTTGTGATAGTAAAATTACTTTAAACGCATATTATTTGAGTAGCACAAATCTTGACTTTCCTTTCCGATTTTGGAATTAAGTCGTTTTTTAGATATTCTATATTTCTATCCAGAAATCATTTCGTGAATTTTAGTGGCGTCAGGGATTGTAAAGCAATGCTAAATAATATTTAAGAAACTCCTTTTCAAAGTCTATAAGTATCCTTTCGCTCTTGAAAAAGATAAAACCTACGATAGATTGAGATTTTCAGTACTAAAAAATCTATGACCAATGCTTCATCCATTGGTTTACCACAAGCGTCTCGAAAAAACGCTTTATCTTTAGGCGCTTAAAAACTTCCGAATTAATTGCGAGGAGCGCGTTGTTTAAAGAAATAGAATTTGAACACCTCGTTTTTCAGTAAGCTAAAAGCCATTTAATAAGCTGTATAAAAAGCATCTATGTACCAAATAAAACTATCCAGTCATTTCATGAACATCTCAAAAATCATCTTCATTTTTTTAGGCCTTTTATGGGCTGATAGCATTCAAAGTCAAGAGATCAACCTCAATTGGAAACCCCGAAAAGATTTGAATACCGAATTGCCGTCTTCAATAAAAATATATGACAGCTATGGCAGTTTACCCGACGGAAAACCGCTCAGAGCCATGTATGCGGAAATAGATCTGCGCGATAAGAATTTAAAATTTCGTTCTGTAGGAAGTCATAGCAATAGAGAAACCACAGCGGAAACCTATCAAAAAAACAATGGCATATTAGCGATAAATGGCGGCTATTTTGCGAGCGATTCTTCAGTGAGTTTAATCATCGAAGACGGAGAAATCATTTCAAAAGGAAGTCATAAAACACCTCGCGGTGCCTTTGGCATGGAAAACGGAAAACCTGAAGTGGTCTGGACAACACCCGCTTCGACTGGAGATTTCGTCTATAAGCTGAGTACTATCAATGAAAAAAAACCTTCACAAAAATGGCTAGCTTCCCAAGCAGTGGGCGGCGGACCTGTATTACTGATCAATGGTCAAATTCAATTGACAGCTAGTGAAGAGGGTTTTGCAAACAGCCATACCATTCGTCATCCGCGGTCGGCTATTGGCTATAAGAATGATCATACGATGGTAATTCTGGTGGTCGATGGTCGCCAGGAAGCCAGTGCAGGCGCCACTCTTATAGAACTGGCCGAAATCATGCAAAAACTGGGAGCGAAAGCAGCGGTTAATTTAGACGGCGGCGGCTCATCGGCGATGATAGCGGCCAATGAAGTCGTCAACGTTCCGGTCAACATTTCTGGTGGCAATCGCAACGAGTTGCGAAAAAACGCAGGGGCACTTATCATATCTGAAATAGTGTCTTCAAAGACTCAGACACCCATTTATTTAGATACTGAAGATGCTACGTATTCCGAAATCGGAATTTGGAAAGACAGCAATTTATTTAATTATTACGGCACATCGGCTTCACGAGTCGCCGTAGCAAACCCAATGAATAAAGCTTATTATCACTTTACAGACCTCAGCCCTAAAAAATATCAATTAGGTGCTTGGTTTACCGTAGATACAGCTGAAAACTCAAGTGAAGTCGAGTACATTCTGCACCGTTCAACAAAAACCGACACCCTAAAAGTGGATCAATCGGATTTGAATAACTTGGGAAAATGGACCATTTTAGGAAATTTTCAGTTAAAACCAGAAGACTTCTTGGAAATTCGAAGCCCTAGCGGAAAACAATTTATCAGCGATGCCATTCGACTGATTCCAAGCGTCGAGATTCCTGAAACACCTCAGCGTGGCGACCTGCGTATTGCGGTAATTTCTGATCTCAATTCTGGACTTGGTGCTGTCGATTACGAATGGCAGGTGGATAGCATCATTCAAAGGATTCCCCGCATTTGGAAACCCGACCTGGTTATTTCAGGTGGAGATTTGATTGCTGGGATGGGCATTTCAGAAACCGAGCATTTACAAAGAATGTGGGATGGCTTTACAAAACATATCGCTGAACCCCTTAACAAAAAGGGAATTCCTTTTGCTTTTACCTTGGGCAATCACGATGGCCCCCGCTCTTATAAAATAGAACATGATTTCACCAGAGCCTATTGGAATCAAAGTGTCAACAAGCCAGATCTCGATTTTGTCGATGACAGCCACTTCCCAAATTATTATTCGTTTGTGAAAAATGATGTTTTTTTCGTTTCATGGGAAGCCTCCTCCCCTATAATTACCGAAGAAAATTTAAAGTGGATGGAGGAACAATTTCAACTTCCTGCAGCAAAAAACGCTAAATTCCGTTTTGTGATGGGTCACATGCCGCTTTATAGCGTGGCCCAGGAACGTGATTCTAAAGGCGATGTCCTCGAGAATCCTGAGCGATTGCGCGCGCTTCTTGAACGCTATAATGTCCATACTTACATAAGTGGGCATCAACATGCTTTTTACCCCGGAAAACGTGGCAAACTACAACTGCTCAATACGGGCGCTGCGGGCTCTGGAGCGCGTTCTTGGTTAACGCAAGAACTACCGCCGACCAATACCATCACTATTATGGATGTGTTTTATGACAGTGGCGAAATTGATTACACCACCTATGAAATCAAAGAGAAAAAAGCTTCAGATATGCAGGTATTTGATATCCAGAAGTTGCCTTCAGCTATTTTTGGAGTGAATGGCCATGTTCTGCGTAATGATCGTGAGAAGTTTAAAGAAGGAAAAGGCCATTTCCATTCGATTCATGGACAACAAAAAGCAGAAAGTGGCGAATTTTCGGCAGCACTTGTAGATAAGGAATTAAAAATATCAGGAAATTTTTCCCTTCCAAAAACTCAGAAAAATCAATACGTTGACGTCGGACTTTTTTCTGGCCGACATAACGAAACCGGCATGCTGATTCAAAAACTGCAAACGGGGAAAATAAAAAATGGAAAAGGACATTTTTCAGGAACGTTAACAGTTACCGAAAACCTGGAGGATCTTCTTGCCGTAGGCGCTGTTTACATCAGTGTTTCGTCAAAAAGCGATAGCTTACGTGGACAACTATATCCGTCGGAAAACAAACCACCCAAAAAACCATTAATTACCTCTCATCAGTCTAAAAACACCTACGGCATTCGAAATCTGAATGTTTTAGGAACGGTAAAATGGACTCCTGCCACAGATCCGGATGGCGATTTTGTGACCTACACTTATCAAATCGCTTCAGATCCTGAATTCTCCAAAGTCATCTATCAGAAAGAAACAGGGCGCAATGCAACCTTAAAATTTGAAGAAAACGAATGGTTTCAATTGCTTAAAGATTCTAAAATGGGCGAAACAGAAACCTTATACCATCGTGTTTTGGCCACTGATGGCAGTCATCTTGTAAGTTCAGGAAGTTCAGAATTAAAACTGCTCAAGTCGGATGAAGACTTAACAGATCTTGCCGAAGTGGCACCTCCGAATTATAAATTTATAGAGAAAATTGAAGATTCTGGCGCAGGATATGGTGCGCTATGGGACGATGACCAAAAAGTTTGGCTAGCGGATTATACCCGTGGATTGGTCATAAAAAAGGCTAATGGAGATTCTGCAGAGTTTTCCCCGCTTACTTCAGTAGAAATCGACGGCAAGCAGTATGCCCTGAAACCTGTAAATGGCATAGGAAAAGACTTGGATGGCAATATTCTGGCCGGCATCAACCGACATCTGATTAAAATAGATGCAAAAACTGGCAAGAGCATTGCCGTTTGGGAAGTTCCCGAAGGCAATAGAGCCATCACGAGCCCAAGAGCTGCTCAAGACGGAACT
This sequence comes from Gelidibacter sp., assembly GCF_053579655.1. Taxonomy (NCBI): domain Bacteria; kingdom Pseudomonadati; phylum Bacteroidota; class Flavobacteriia; order Flavobacteriales; family Flavobacteriaceae; genus Gelidibacter; species Gelidibacter sp. Next base: position 116,611 of record NZ_JBMDWE010000007.1, read on the forward strand.
ATTTTTGCCATGTCTTTATTTGGAGAAGATGGCAATTTTATGCTAAAACAAAATGGACAAAGTTTTGATCTTATAAAAACTTTAAAACTGGAAGATCGCATCCTTTCCCGAACCTTTAATATGAGCGCTGACGGACGGACGCTGTACTTTCCAGATCCTGGAAGTGCTATAACCCAAGTATATCACAGTACCGATGGCGACACCTATAAAAAAGAAAACCCTATCAGAAGTCTGAATGCAGGTTCCAGTGCTTTACAAATTCATGATCAAGCTCTATATTTTGCAGTGCGGTCCAGCGGCATTTCGCCTTCCTCCTTCCATTACCGAAATATTAAAAATAAGGACATGTGGACCTTGGATTTACCAGAAGTCAACGGCGCTGAGCCTCGGGGAGTTGGTGTCTCTCCAAATGGAAAATTCTTGATTTTTTGTAGTTATGACAAAGGCGGTGGCTATTACTTATATAAACTGCAAGATTAAAGTGCCATACCAACCCGACTAACGTTCTGGCGGACCCGCCTGAGATGCATTCTGTCGCGGGTTTTTAAAATAAACTGACAGTTTGTTGCATTCGTGAAATTTATAGTGCAAAATTTGAACAGGCATTCTCAAGTCGTTAAAATGATATACTGTCGTGTTTTTTAACAAATGCGAATGTCTAATATTTCCTCATAAATAAAAATTACGCCTTAATGGTTTATCTTTTTAAATCATAGGAAATCAGCGTTATCTGTGTTCCATTCCATGCTTGAACACTGACCTGCCTGTCCGTTCAGTCGGGTAACTCTGATGGAGCAGATTTACACTGATTTAAGTAGTTAAAGCGAGACGCACTAAACTGCTCGAGAATTTGCCGTGTAATATTTCAAATCTTTCCATCAACAATAAATTGTATCTGTTTTATTTCATTTTAAAAAAATATGATGCTGAGTGGCCGTAAAATAATCCCTAAAAATCTGATTGAGTTGATGGTCAATTCTACTGGCCCTAATCCCAAGTTTAGGATAAATTTCTATGATTAAACGAGAGATATCACTTACAGAATCTGCCGCTTGGCTATGTACTTTTTGGTTATTAAACTCAAAGTAATTAAGGCTAGGCTGACAACTCAAATATTCAATGACAAATAGCATAAAGCTGAAAAACAGATTTAGCCAGACATTAGCCAGTCATAAAGATTAGTTTAGTGGTCGCTTGTTTTTATTTTTTTAAATATTTGCCATACCAATCAAGATATCTCTGAAACCTGTCCACTTGATAACTTAATACTTGTAATCCGTGAAACTGATTTGGGTAAATCACTAATGTGGTAGGCACATTCAATGTTTTTAAAGCGGCGTACATTTGTTCAGTTCCTACTGAAGGTACATTAAAATCGTTTTCTCCAACCATAAATAAGGTTGGGGTTTTAATTCTGCCTGCATGAGTAAAAGGATATGATAGTCTTAAATACCGATCCAAACCATCTTTGGTCCAAGGCAACCCGATTTCTTCATTCCACTGTAACAAATATTGATCTATGCCATACATGGAAAGCTGCATAGCACTTCCGGCACCACTGCAAGCGGCTTTAAATCGAGTATCTGTAGCGATGGTATAATCGGTTAAAATTCCGCCGTAACTCCATCCGCCAATTCCCAATCTATCCTTATCTACCCAACCTTGATCTACCAAATAATCAGTGGCCCCCAATAAATCCTTAACCTCTAGATTCCCCCAATCGGCATAAATAGCTTTGCTGAAATCTATGCCGCGGCCATTACTTCCTCTATAATTTACGGCGGCAACAGCATATCCACCTCCCGCAAGAATTTGTCGTGTAAAATCGAAAGAATAATCGTCCTGTGTTACTGGACCTCCGTGAATATATAAAATGAAAGGCAGTTTTTCGTCCCCTTTCCCAGACGGTTTATAAAACAGTCCGGAAACTTTTGTCCCATCTTTACTAATGGATTCAAATCCTTTTACCTCGGCCAACGCAACGTTTTTAAGCCAATCTTCATTGATGTGGGTAATTTGATTCAGCTTACCGTCGGTAAGTGTATAAATGTTTTCAGGGTGTTGTGGGTCGCTCATCATGACTAACCATCCACCTGACTGCCGGCTTTCTAATTTTGAAAAACTTCTATTTCCACCAATAATTTGATTAAGTTTTCCTGAGGAAATATCAACTTCAGATACATATCTCTGTCTGTCATCTTGTACCAAAAAGGCTATTTTTTTGCTATCGGGCGACCATCTGAAATTTGCTACAGGACGATCCATTTTTTGGGTAAGAAGTTTTTCATTACCTCCATTGATATCCATAATAGTTAAAATACTATTATCATAATTTATAAAAGTAGCGTCATCTGTGGAGCGTAGATAAGCAATGTATTTGCCGTCTTTACTGAATTGTGGCGACCCTTCTCTTCCTTTCCAATGCGTAAGCTGCTTCATCTCAGCGCCTTTTTTCGCCGCCATTGAATAAATAGCATCATTATGGTTTCGGTCTGGGTCTTCTGTTCTATTGCTTACAAAAACAATAGTTTTTCCATCGGGAGACCAGGCCGGAGAAGTTTCATCGAAATTTCCTGTGGTGAGCTGTTCTACTTTTTCAGAAGCAATATCCAGCAAATATAAATGCGTGTTATGATTTAAAACATAACCGCTAACATCCTGCTTAAAATGATAACGATCTACCACAATAGGAGCTTTTACCTCATCTTTTTTCTTTTTCTTATCTTCAACATCCTTCATAACCAAAATGATTTTAGAACCGTCTGGTGACCATTCGTAATCTTCAAGATCATACTTCTCTTTAGTGAATTGCTTTGCCTCACCACCTCTCCTGTCCATTAACCACAGTTGATTGGTATCTAAAGTATCTGTTTTTTTTGAAGATAGGTAGGAAATATATTTACCATCAGGACTAAATTTAGCATTAGATTCACCTTCTGGAGTGAAAGTGATTTGTAAATTATCTTTACCATCCCAACTTGTCAGAAAACTTCCGAACTGGATGAAATTGTCGTGGTAGGTTATGGTACAGGCAATACCAAAATATCTTTAAACACTTCCTATGGATGGAGCAAAGCTACCAACAGAATGAAATTCTTAAATACACCGCAATATGTGGAGCTTTTAACCGAAGCTTATCTTAATGAGGGCTACACTTTAGAAGATGTTGCAGCCGACTTAAACGATTTTAGTGAAAATGAAGCAGACTGGAAGAATTCCGCTGTGGACACCAATTGGGAGGATCTGGCGTTTGTAAATGGTGGTGTGCAAACCTTAAATTTGAATGCTTCTGGGGGTGCAGAAAAAACCCAGTTCTTTTTATCAACAGGATACAATAAAACCGATGGGATTGTAAGGGGGAACAACCTTGAACGTTACAGCTTTAGAGCAAATGTGGACCATAATGCTTCAGAGAAACTTCAAATAGGCATGGCGTCTAGTATTTCCAAAACCCTGATTGCGAGATTGGCAAATGATAACCAATTTGCCAATCCATTACAGGCTACTGCGCAACAGCCCTTTATTAGACCCTATTTAGATAATGGAATGCCAAATTCCAACACTTTGTATTATAATTTTCTTAACCAAGTATCGAATGCCTATAATGAAACAACTATCTGGAGAACTATTGCAAATTTATATGCACAATACCAAATTATCCCAAGCCTTAGCTTTAGCTCCGAAGTTGGATATGATTTAAATATACAGACCGCAGAAACTTTTGATGGCCATTTAACCCAATCTCAATCAGTGGGTGGATATGCAGTGGCTAATAGTGTTGAAAATGAAAAATACACCTTAAACAATTACTTTAACTATTTGACTTCTATTAACGATGATATTGAATTAGAAGCCATTGGAGGCATATCCTTTGAAGACGACCGAAGAAAACAACAATCAGTCGAGGGACAAGGTTTTCCTTCAGATGATTTGCGCACAGTTGACAGTGCTGCAGAAATCGTGGGCGGTGGTTCAAGCCGATCTCAATTTACTTTTCTTTCCTATTTTGGAAGAGCAAATTTAAATATCCTTAATAAATATTTATTTAAAGCAAGTTTAAGATACGATGGAAGTTCACGATTCGGAAAAGATGAACAATTTGGTTTATTCCCGGCCATTTCAGGAGCTTGGATTATGTCTGATGAAGATTTCTTAAAAGACAGTGAGCTACTTTCTCTCCTAAAAATTAGAGCGAGCTGGGGTGTCACCGGAAATGCAGGCATTGGTAACTTTGCCAGTCGCAGCTTGATTTCAGGCGCTTCCTATAATGGTCGCCCGGCTTTGCAGCCCACACAATTGGGAGATCCTTCTTTAAAATGGGAAACTACTAATCAATATGATTTAGGGTTAGACTTTGGTATTGTAAAGAATAGGATTTCTGGACAAATTGATGTTTACAATAAAACGACTACCGATTTAATTCTTGCTGAACCAATTCCATCCACATCAGGCTATACAACCTTAACACGTAACGTAGGACAATTAAAAAATACCGGGATTGAGTTTGTTTTAGATACTAAAAACTTTGTCGGAGAAATGTTTACATGGTCCTCAAGTTTTAATATTTCTTATAACAAAAATGAAGTCACCAGCTTACCGGGAGGCGAAATAGTTTCCGGACAAAATATAGTTAGTGAAGGGGAAACGCTCGCGTCCTTCTATATGGTCGAGTATGCGGGGGCAGACCCAGCAAATGGTGATGCTTTATTTGTATCCAATGTGTTAAAAGCCGATGGCACGCGTGACAAAACTTTAACCAATAATTACAATTCTGCAGCACGTGTCATCATAGGCTCCCCATTCCCAGATGTCCTTGTAGGATTTACTAACAACTTGAACTATAAAGATTTTGATCTATCCTTTACCTTTCAAGGTCAATATGGTGCTTCTATTTACAATGGCGCTGGTCGCTATCAATCTTCTAACGGCGATTTTTTCGACAACCAAACCATCGATCAGTTAAATAGATGGCAAAAGCCAGGTGACATTACCAATGTGCCACAAGCGCGGTTTTTAGGAGGTAATGGCACCCAGCATTCATCGCGATATTTGCAGAAAGCAGATTTCATAAGATTACGGAACCTTACTTTTGGATATACACTTCCTAACGACTTTAGTAAATCTATAAATATCGATAAGCTTAGGATTTATTTTACTGGAGTTAACTTATTAACGTTTACTGAATATACCGGTTATGATCCAGAATCAACCTATGATGTATATGCTGATAGCAATATCAATGTGGGAACTGCCTTCTATTCTGCGCCGTCTTCCAAAACATACACCGTTGGGATAAATCTTCAATTCTAAAACAACTATTATGAAAACATATAACATACTTTTATTTTTCAGTGTCGTGTTGGTAAGCTGTAGCAGCAAATTAGATATTGATCCAAAGCAAAGCTTAACCCCTGAATCGGCATTATCTTCTGCGGAGAACATTCAAAACCTTTTAGTAGGCGCTTATGATCTTGCTGGACAAAACACCTTGTTCGCAGGAGATTACACTTTAGCATCAGAATTACTAGCAAATAGTGGCGAATTGGCCTTTCGTGGAACTTACTTAGGTCCAGCTGAATTTAACAGAAAACAGGTAACTTCCGGAAACAGTTTTGTCAGAGACTACTGGGTGTACTCTTATGCAGTTTCCAATCAGGTAAACTTGGTGTTGGAAGGACTTGATAAATTTGATGATCCTGATGAGGCTTCACGCGTTGAAGGCGAAGCTAAATTCTTGCGTGCTGCGGTGTACTTTAATTTAGTGAAATTTTTTGCACTTCCTTATAAAGCCGATACACAAAACAGCCAATTAGGAGTGCCAATTGTTATCAGCGCGGTAAGTGATGCCTCTCAAATTACATATCCTTCCAGAAATTCTGCGCAGGAGGTTTATGACTTTGTGGTCTCAGACCTTAACGCAGCAGTAGATTTACTTCCTGAAAATAACAGTTTTTATGCCGATAAATATGCTGCGCAGGCATTACTCGCAAGGGTATACTTACAAATGGGCAAATATGAAGGTGCCCGTGATGCTTCAAATAACGTCATAAAAAACAGCGGATACAGTCTTACAGCTGATTATCCTTCAGCCTTTAACAATGAAAGTAACTCTACCGAAGACGTTTTCGCTTGGCAAATAACCACTCAAGACGGCCTTAACGATATGACCACTTTCTGGGCCACCCGTATATACGGAGGAAGATCGCTCACAGGAGATGTCACCATAGAGCCTCCTTATTTTACGAATTTCAGCGATAATAATGATCAAAGAAGCAAGTTTTTCTACGCAGGAAATGGAACACTGCTTTCAACGAAATGGCAAAATCAATTTGCAAACGTTCCCTATATTCGTTTGGCTGAAATGTATTTAATTCGGGCGGAGGCCAATTTCAGACTTGCAACGGAGTTAGGCGCTACACCACTTGAAGACATCAACCTTATACGTAAAAGATCCAACGCCACGCTGTTCAACAGCATAACCCTTGATACTATTATTTCGGAACGCAAACGAGAATTAGGTTTTGAAGATGCTGCGCTTCACGATGCCAAACGCTTACAAAAAAGTATTGGAGCGCTACCTTACAATTCTGACCAGCTAGTGCTTCCAATACCTCAACGAGAAATTGATGCTAATAAAAATCTAGAACAGAATCCAGGGTATAATAATTAATTTTATATAATTAGATCAAAAACTCCCTGAAAAAGAGAACACTAAAGCATATGAATGAATGAAAAGGAGCGAAAACAGCAATGTATTCGCTCCTTTTTCATGTATTTTATAGTGATTAATAACTACATGGGAGCTTTATTACATCGACGAAAGATTCAGTTATGTACATATTCTCAATGCTATGCTTATCGTAATAAAGGCTAATCTTCTCAGAAAAAATTAATGAGTCATATATTTGTTCTGTTCTTTTCCACCAAGAATTTTACTGACAAAATCATTTCCAGATTACTTTATACACTTGTCCTCCCACTTTTCAATAACCATTATAGCTCATTGAGAATCAAAAAAAATGAAAGCGCTTCATCAGCAATAAATCTGATCCTTTTTATTTCACTTTAAAAAAATATGATGCTGAGTGGCCGTAAAATAATCCCTAAAAATCTGGTTGAGTTGATGGTCAGTTCTACTTGCCTTGATGCCTAGTTTAGGATAAACTTCAATGATTAAGCGAGAAATTCTACTGACAGAGTTTGTCGCTTGGCTATGTACTTTTTGGATATATGCTTCTGTAAAACTTTCTGACTTCTGAATAACACTTTCGATTTCTTCAGAAAATTGAAAGATATCTTGATTTGTAATGAAAACTATCTTTGTTAGATTTTCTAGCGCTTCTTTCGGTAGAATGGTCTGTGCTTCTTCCAAAAAATGTTTGGCCATTCCCAGATAATTTACCCAAAGCGTGAGATCAGCAAAAAGTGAAAATGGAATTTTAAAAATTGGTTGAGGAAGATTAAAGTGGTTATATTGAAAACAGTATTTTTCATCTATTTCTGCATGGACTTCAAAGGAATCTGTAGCAGTTGCCACAAGTCCCATTGTATTCCAATCTGAAATGATTTGCACCTTTTCTTTTGGAATCACAAAAGAACGGATTTTAGGCGATCCATCACTTTCCATTAGTTCTTTTCCATCTTGCATTATGCGTGCATTCAAGGTAAAATGTGACAGATAAGGAGCTCCGGTAGCATAACGCCACTTCCCTGATATTTTATAGCCTTTCTCCAACTTTTCAGCCGTTCCAAATACACCGCCGCTCCCGCCAAGGATTGGTCTTTCGGAACTCATAAAAACTTCTTCTGCAACGTCCTTATTCAAATTCCCGATAAAATAATTGGCGCCACTGCATAAGGTAATGGTCCAACCCATACTTCCGTCCGTAAGCGCCAAGGTTTTCAGCTTTTGCAATCCGTCGCTCAATGAGGCTTCCAGGCCACCATAGTTTTTAGGCACCTATAAGTTCCAAAGATTTTCTTTCTCAATCCACTTTAATAGTTCGGGAGAGAAAACAGTGGCTCCCAAACAATGTTCTCTAAGCTGGTGTAGGTTGTTCAATTTTTTCATTTTTTAAGATCTCTTGCCATTTAATATATCCGGAAACGCCCACTATAAACAAGAAAATAGTCAGGCCAGCATAAACATATAACTCCTTGTAAAAAAGTAACGGAATCGCAATAACATTACTAATATTAAGATAAATCCAGTTTTCAATTTTTCTTTTGGCCATAAACCACATTCCTGCCCACGCAAAGGCAACCACAAGCGCATCCCATATCGGAACATTTGAATTGGTGTGAAACTTGAGCCAATATGCCATTAAGGCAAAACAGACGACCACGATGCCCAATGCCTTGAGATGTTCTTCTTTGCTGGAATAGGAAATAGGAGTTGTCTTCTTTTGTTTACCAAATTTCCAATAAAACCAACCATAAATACTCATACTAAAATAGTACAGGTTCAATAAAATATCTGCGTAAAGCTGCGAACTATAAAGCACCCACATACTTATGAGAATGGAACCTATTCCAAAAAGATAATTATTGATATTATTTTTTCTGGCCAAAAGCACCTGAACAACTCCTAAGGCAGTGCCTAGGATTTGCAGGAAAGTAAGATGAAATAAATAATCCTCGATCATTGTTATAGTTTCAATGAAATGGAGGAAATAACCAAGCAGTGTATTACTATCGTTCCCTACGCCAGCATTATCTGGATCAGGTTCCGTGCAAAAAAGCACTTGGGTATCTTCTCAGCCTGCACAATTAATGACAAGCACCCCATTTTAAAAGACAAATCTATAATATTTTCTTACAATATTTGAGGAGACTTCACTTTAAATGATGTTCCCAAAAATGTTGTGGAAATAATTTATGAGCATTTTGACTTAAGACGTTTCAACATAGGTCATAACAATAAAACGCCTGACTTCTAAAAGCAATATTAAAATTGGCATTTCTAAGTCAGGCATTTGTATAATTTAAGTCCTAGATCAATTCTTAGACAGAATAAGCACTATGCAAATGTTGACCAAGCGCTATTATCAGAATACTCTTCAATGACTTTTACCGTATTCTCAAAATGAAAATAACTGAACAAACCAGATATTTCCTGTTGGACCATGGTAATGCAATTATCAACAAGATCTTTTCTAAAGCCTTTATGCTGAAGCTCCAAAACATAGCCCACACTGACTATTCTGGCGATAACCCGTCCTAAATCGACCAGTTTTCGTTGTGAAAGATTAGTGGCGATTTCGAAATTAAGGTCTTTTTTGAAATACTCACAAGATTCAGCGGTAACATCTAAAGTTTTTAAATATTCAAACAGATTGGATAGCTTACTCTTTTTCATGGCGCGCGTAATCATTTCAGAAATTTGAGAATACAACATTTCGTTAGAGCCTTCAAATATTTGAAAAGGTCGACTGTCCATGATTCCACGTCCGCCAATATGGCTTATTCTATACCCACTGGCACCAGAAAGTTGCGTTAGGAGTTGAGCAGATTCCTGCATTAAATCGGTTACCACCGTTTTCATGCTATTAGCTTCCAAACCATTGGTTGCAAGGTTGTTTTCGATACCACTGATCTCGGTACTTCGTAAACACATGGCAGAACTGAGAGTAAAGGCCGACTGAATTCTGGCCAATTGAAATTGCACCTGATCCATCGCTAATAAATTACCAGCGCCTACCATTCTGTTTTTACAATGTTGTGTCGCTTCATCCAACATTCGCTTGATAAAGCCCATTCCCATCCCTGGAAATTGCAATCTACTTCTATGTAGAATATCCAACATCATTTTAATCCCTGTTGTTTCAGGAATTAATCGTTGGTTTTTTGGAATTTCCAGATCTAAGGTATTCAAACCATAGGGAATCATATAAAGACCGGCATTATCATAAATTTCCTCAACGATAATATGCTGATTTTCTTTGGTATTATCGGCAATAAAAAAATCGACATCCCTAGCAAGGTCACCATTAGCCATTGTTTTTCTGGCGGCAATCAACCAATAATCGGCCATGCCAGTAAGTCCTTGCCAATGCTTTGACCCTTTAACACTGTAACCAAAATCATTTTCTTGACTGAAGGTTTTCATATTTAAAGCGTCACTACCATAATCAGGTTCAGTGATCATCAGACCACCCATATTCTGGTTTTTGAGAAAGCGATTGAATATTTCGGGCTTCACAGCGGCTTCAGCGTATTTTGCAACAGGTTCTAAAAACAAGGCAATGTTAATCCCAAAAGTTAACGAAAGGGACAGCGATTCATAAGAAGCCGCGGATAGAATTTCGAGACATTCTTTTACATGTCCGCCACGTCCGCCGTATTCCGAAGGAATGGCCACAGATAATGGTTTTTTGGACATTATTTTATTCAAGACTTCAGCAGGTAGACCACGTTCCAAACTTAATTGATTGATGTTATTTTCTTTATGAAATAAATCGTGTAGCGTAGTTTCGAAATCTTTTATGAATTCTGAAAATTTGGTTTTTGTTTCCATGAAAATAAAGGTTAAAGGAGAGCTTTTTGCAACAATTTTAAATTCTTGGATCAAACATAAAAAGAAATTTAACGATAATAACCGTAAGGGAAGCTCTTTTTTCGGGTTCAAAACTGATATTAAATGGTCGAATCTCCATTAACAAAAGTATTAAATATTAATTGGAACATGTTTAGATAACTTGTTAATCTGCGCCATTGGCGCCATCATTTTAAAAAACAATAAAACAGACCATTAGCACTTAACCATATCTTACATTATATCATTCCATGTGAAAGACATAGCTCCTTTATGAAAATGACATCTTTATGAGTATGTTTTAAAAAAAAAGTCCCCTTTCTAATCCATCATCGGTAAAGAAGTCCAATACTTTAAGTTCATAAATCAACTAAACGCCCATCACAATTTAAAAAACGAAAAATCCTCTATAAAAGAGGATTTTTCAAACCGTTAGATGCATGGGCTAGCTTGTCAATTATTTAGGATCTTTATAGGTCTCATACATACTTCCAAAATTAGATTGGATAAACAGGTCAAACGGAATTTCCTCTTGCTTGATAAAGCCTTTGTTTTTTAATTTTCCTTCGGAAACTAAGTCTACAACTGCGGCTATACTGCAGGCCGTTGTCCAACTGATGGCGCGCCAATCTTTATTGTTCAAAGTAATTTTACGATAGGATTCACTAAATTCCTTTCTTTTTAATTGTCCATCCATGACACCTTCAACCGCAGCGTGCACTACTACGATATCTTCATCGACTATCGGTAAAGCATTGCTTAGAATTTTTTGCGCCAGTTTCCGATCATCTTTTAAAAGAAGATCATAAAGCAACAATTTCATGCCGTCTCTATGCCCTGGATATCTGATGGTTTTGTAATTTAACGTATCCACTTTCCCATCTAAACTCTCGCACATGGTTCCCAATCCGCCCGAGGTTAAAAAGGCTTCGTACTGACGCCCATTAATATTGATAGACTCAACATCGTCCAATGAACTGCGCATTTTACGCTCTCCATTGTGGATCACTTCAGAGTCGTTTATATACTCATTGATAACACCTTCCGCACTCCAGGTAAAACTGTAACCTAACTGCCCCATTGGATGCAATGGCAAGGCTCCTACCCTTAATTTCACCATGCGAATTTCAGAAAACTGACTGTACAGACCAGCTCCTAAAATTCCGATAAAACCAGGTGCCAGACCACATTGCGGCGCTAAGACAGTGGTGCTCTTTTTGGCCATTTTCTGAATAGCATTTAAGGTTGGTACATCTTCGGTCAAATCGAAATAATGAACGCCCATGTCCACCGCTATTTCGGCAATTTTTATATTGAGAAAATAAGGTAAGCAAGAAACTATGGCATCCTTGTTTTTCAAAAACTCACGAATACTTTTTTCATCGGAAACATCTCCTTTTGAAATATGAAAAGGAAATTCCTCCTTAACATCAAATTGTTCCATCCCTTCTACGTCATACTTTGAACTCAACAAAGTCGCAACAAGACTGCCCACTTTTCCTAATCCTAAAACGGCTATTTTTTTTATCATTGCATCAAATATTAAAATAAGATTGAAAGTTAATTTTTTAGGGAACCATAATAAAGGAGTAATTTAAAAGAATTTACGGGAAAAACCACCACATTTTCTTTTTGAGTAATGCATTATCTTTAAAGGTAGATTTTCAGTGTTCCTAAAGTAAGCACTTATGACATCTGAATTCTTTTTAAGGCTACCTAGCGTCTCTATTCATTTCGATATTGGAAAATATACGCGATGGCCAACTTTTAACTGATATCTTCCCGCGATTTTTTCAAACCTCTTGAAAACTGAGTTAATAATACAATCTAAAATCGAGTAATTTGCAGAGGTTAAAATGCTTTTGAAACATCATTTCGACAACTTCCTTGAGGTCTTCATTTTCTTGGTACAAACTAAAAAAAACGCGATCAATAGTACCTACGCTCGATATTCCGCTAAGGTTAGTTCCATAACCTGAAATGGCTCGTGCTCCAGTGACATCCAAAAAATATTGTGACTCTTCATCGGTCAGGTCCAAGATTTTTTTGTTGGCAAAATGGATCACTTTCCCCGTCATTCTCCCTTCAAAAAGTTCAGCTATTTCCTCAATGCTATAATAATAGTTATTCAAGAGAATGTTGTTGGGCTCTCCAGGCATCACAAGATAAATAATTTCATAATCCTTAAAATTATGATCTTCATATAACAAGTTGCTTAAGCTTTCCTCTAG